>NZ_JBBWVD010000080.1:0-6567 GCF_041903745.1 Thiocapsa sp. C2-2m
GCGGGCACCCGCGAACAAGTTAAAAGCGAGGACGTGGGCGGCGTTGCGTGGAAGTCGGAGCCATCCATACGAGCGTTGACGCCCGGTAACGCGGGTCGAGCAAAGGGGTGGCGGCCTGAGATAACGCGAGGGTGAAACACGGCCCTACACCGTGAGGACTCTGTCCGTGGCAACGACGCTCGCGCGTTTCACACAGTCGGCGTGTCCCGTCCTTGGGCGGTGCGTGCGAAGCCCTGCGCTGCGGCGGGTGCCGTCAATGCGGAGTCGACAGGGCGCTGGATCGCTCCCCTGTTCCACTGTGAACGACTCGGGCTGGGAGCCGGATGGTGTAACACTCCAAGTCCGGTTCTGCGAGGGGCCGGGAACGAGTCGTCGCATGGCAGAGATATTGTGGCACCGCCGGGAAACCAGGCGGCAACAGAGAACACGAACTTCTGCCTACACGACGGTGAGAACCCGGCCTACTCTCCGGCTCAATTTTTGGTGGCTTGAATGAATGAGATCGCCCAACAAGCCCGCAAGCCCGACGCCAAACTGCGGCGGGCGCCTCGCGCGTCGCCGCAGCTTGGCGCGGGCTGCGGTTGACGTTAGGTCACTAGGAGGAACGCAGCATGAAGCTGTGTGAGCTTGAGACGGCCGTTCTGGAACACGGCGGTGAGTTCTTGTGCGAACGGATTCATAACGAAAATGAAACAAAGTTCGTGCGCTTCACGCACTCTGTTGACCCCCCTGGTGGGCACGCTGATCTTCCGGCTGTCGGAAGACTTGGCGACTTTTATGAAACCTTCGGCAGCATTCTTTTCTATCACGACGATAAGAGTGGAGATGCTGGAAAGTACATAGCTCACCCATCCCAGTGGGAAGATCTTCATGGTGCCTTTAGCGCTTGGATTGAAGACTTGGCTCAGGAGGAACGTGATGAGTGTGTTCCGGCCTGGGTCAGGACATGCCTGGTTATCGGAGAAACACCCCAGTCCGGAAACTATATTCTTGTTCCAATTGAGGGTCCCGAAGTAGGCCACGTCTTCGAGTTCGATCATGACGGGTTTGAATTCAAAGACGAGGCTGAGGATGTTGTCGAGTACGTAAAGAAGCTGCTCAAACCCGACAGTTCTACCCTGTCCAAGATTGCTTCTCACATGAGGTTCATTGAAGGCGATCCAATGGTGCAATGGTGGATACGGGAGCTACGAGACAATGAAGGGCACATTGTTAGAACCAACGCATAGCTGCGAATCGCGGACTAACCCGCCCCTCCAAAGGGACGCTACGTCGGCAAGCCGCCTTCGCGTGCCTGTGCTGGCACCTTAGCTGTCAGGAGGAAACTTTGAGTACAGTACTGTGGGCAAATCATCTCCTCAATAATGGCGAGGTGGCATCTGATGAAAATGACAAATGGGCGCTGTACAAGCACGCTGACAAGCTTGACAAATTGGCAAGCGTAGCCGGGTTGGAGCCGTTTTGCAGTCTGCTCGATCACACCGACATGCAATTCAACCTCGGTGGTGATGAGCTACCCGATGGAATGCAATCGACGAACGACTTGATGGCACGCAGCGGAGTCTGGAAGTCCGCCGATGATGCGCTTGGGATTCTCAACGGACTTTTGACGTTAATCACAACCGAGAAGCCGAGGTTTGGCATCCTGAATAACGATTATGATGCTGTAGTAGACGAGCTATCGCAGAGCATTGAGTATGCGAAAATGGCGAGAAACTTAGGTGTCAAAATCAACTTCTCAGTCGTGACGTGACCTGACAGAGGGCAACGCCAAAAGGGGAGTGTATAAAATAATGAACTTAAATGAAATGCTGGATTTAGCGTTTGAACAATTTATATCAAATACGGTAACTGACGAACTGCTTAGTCAATAAAGAATTCTGTTACTTTAGCGGATGTCGATACACTGATGATAAAGGTAAAAGCGGCCGGCGAAAGCTAGAGCGCTGCGTCGCGCCTTTCGGAGCATCCAGCAAGACGATGGAACTTCGTCGCTTGCGCATCCGAGGTTTCCTAATCACGCGGTCTTGGCAAACTGACCGATAACGACGTTGCCAAGTTCCTCGGTCGTTAGCAGCAACGCGAGCCGGTCGCCCAAGCGCCGCCAGTCGTCCCGCTGTTCGGCCTTCAGCTCATGGCGCTGATAGATCCGCTTGAGCTTGTTTTGCTCGACATGGTTCAGGCAGCGCTCGATCACCTCGCCCATCACGCCCAGTTCGCCCATCAGGGTCGCTCCGGTGCGGCGCGGATCGTGCGGCGTCCAGGCTCCACCCGACAGCAGTAGCGCCCCCGTGGCCTTGGTCCGGTTGGAGAGCGGTTCATGGCGCACGCGGTCCTTGATCTGTTTGGTGATGGACTTCAAACAGACATGCCCCCGGTCGTCTCTGGCCGGCAGGCACCAATCCGAATTGCCGGTCAGGATCTTTAGTGCCTGGAACTGCGCATTGGCGAAGTCGGAGAGAAAAACGTTGTGATCCTTGGCGTTCTTGGTGTTGCTGCCAGGGATGAACCATGTCTGTTTGGCCAGATCGAGGTGCTCCCAGCGCGCCTGAGATAATTCGCCCACCCGGCAGCAAGTCGACAGCATGATCCAGATGGCTGCCTCCGTCGTGTGCAGCAAGTTGGCCGCCGGGAGGCGCTGCTTCAACTCGAATCGGTATCTGCATGCCGATCTGCAACTGGAGGAGCGTGCCCTTGGCTACAGCGACCCCGCAGGCGTCCCGCCAACCCGATTCCAACCGCAGGACAGCCTGCTATCCTTCCTGAAGTCGCTATGACGATGCCGACTCGAAAACAACCGAACATCAGGGACCCGACGAAGAAAACTGGGCAGGCCAACACCCACGCGGCATATCCGGGAGTGCGGCATAATCAAGCCGAACGCGACCTGCGCATGCCCAAGCTCAAGCAAAAGGTCTCGGGCTGTTTCCGCTCGCCCGAAGGTGCCGCGGCCTTCGCCACGGTACGCTCCTATCTGTCTACCCTGCGCAAGCAGTCGATCGATCTCTATCCCGCCCTGGTGATGACCTTCAAGGGTCAGCCTCCGATGCCGCGCTTGCCGTAAGGCAGCTGGCTACCTGAACGGTACAGGTTTTGTTGAATCTCACTCCTGCTGAAGGAAGTCAGTCAGCTTTTTGTTGGCTTCCCGTTCGGCGGCGGTCGGAAATCGATGACGTTGGCCCGTTAGGACGCTCAGCCACCGGGTGTAAGCGACGGCGTCGTCCCAGGTCACGTTGACGACAGGGCGTCGTTCAGGATCCCAGCCGGAGTCGTCCAGTTTGACGTGACCGGTTGGGTTGCAGAAGGCATCGAATTCATCGAACGTGACCTCGTAGACCCCGATCGCGAAGGGCCTCGACAGCGTCACATCCTCATTGATTTTCAAGTGCCTGCCGCAGCAGGTCGCGCACCGTCACCAGCGCACCGGGGTAGTCGAACGCCGCCACTTGCTGTTCCAGTTGCGTGGCTGGCGCCCCGTGCGTCGCCAGCAAGAGCGGACGACTGCGCTCGAACAGATCGGTGGCTGCGGTATCGTCGTGGTCCAGTAAGGGTTCCAGTTGCTCAAGTACCGCGAGCGCCCGCTCGGGATCGGGAGCCGGTACCTCTTCTGCCGCCTCGGGCAATTGGGCGAGTACCGCATCCAGGGCCTGCATTTCGGTCTGCAGAGCCGCCACGAGCCTGGGTATCGATGCCGTCTCCTTGGCGCGCAAGGCGTGCTCGAGCACCAGCGCGGCGGCATGCAGGGCGGTCGCGCCAAGGGTTCCGGCGGCTCCCTTGAGCTTGTGCAGTCGTTGCCTGGCAGCTTCGGCCTGGCCTGCGGCAAGCGCGTCTTGCAGGCATTGCGGATCGTCGCGATGGCCGGCGGCAAACTGCCGCAACAAGGCCACATAGGCGACTGCATTGCCACCCAGGGCCCGCAGTCCGCGGGCGGTTTCGAGACCGGCAAACTCGGTCAAGCGGGTCGGCAACACGACCTGATGCCCTGGCCGATGGGCCGGCGCGACGATCGCGTCATCGGCGCGTTCGGTCTCTTGCCCCGCTGGCAACCACTTCAGCACGGTGGCGAAGAGTGCGTCCGGCTCGACCGGCTTGGTGATGAAGTCATTCGTCCCCGCGTCCTTGCAGGCCTGGCGGTCTTCGTCAAAGGCATTCGCCGTCATCGCCAGGATGGGCCTGGCCTCCCAGCCGGGCAGCTTGCGGATGGCGCGGGTAGCGTCAAGGCCGTCCATGTCGGGCATCTGCATGTCCATCAGGATCAGGTCGTACGCGCGGGCGGCGGCCTTCGCCACCGCCTGCCGGCCGTCCTCGGCCGTGTCCACGGCCAAACCCACGCCGTGCAGCAGTTCCAGCGCCACTTCGCGATTGATGGGGTTGTCCTCGGCCAGCAACAGCCACTTGCCGGGGGACTGCTGGCGCAGTTGCACCTCGGCATTGCCTGTGGGTTCGACCCTGTCGGAGGACATGACGCCATGTCCACGCTGTAGGCGGGCGGTGAACCAGAAGGTGCTGCCCACCCCGGGCGTGCTGTCGACGCCGACATCTCCACCCATCATCCGCGCCAGCTGTCTGGTGATGGCGAGCCCGAGGCCGGTGCCACCGTACTTGCGCGTCGTCGTGGCATCGGCCTGTTCGAAGGCCTGGAACAGCCGCTGCCTGGCTTCCGACGTGATGCCGATGCCGGTGTCCGCGACCGCGAATTGCACCAGCAGGTCGTCGCCGTCGTCCTTCAGGAGCAGGGCGCGCAGCATGACACGACCTTTATCGGTGAACTTGACCGCATTGCCGGCGCAGTTGAGCAAGGCCTGGCGCAGCCGCAACGCATCCCCGCGCAGCCAGGCCGGCACCGCGTCGCGGTCGATCTCGACCGCGAGACCCTTCTCCTGCGCCGCGGGGGTGATGATGGACGCGACGTTGTCGAGGACGGCCGAGAGGTTGAAGTCGGAATCCTCCAGTCGCAGCTTGCCCGCTTCGATCTTGGACAGATCGAGAATGTCGTTGATGATCGACAACAGGTGCCGGCTCGCGTTGTCGATCTTGGTCAGCCGGTCCGCCTGCTCCGGTGTGGCGCCCGCGCGTTGCATCAGGTGGGTGAGGCCGATGATGGCGTTCATCGGCGTGCGGATCTCGTGGCTCATGTTGGCCAGAAAGGCGCTCTTGGCGACGGTGGCGGCTTCGGCGGCGTCCTTGGCTTGTTGTAGTGACTCTGCAAATTGCCTGCGCTGGGTGATATCGACTCCAAAGCCAGTGAAATAATCGGGGGCGCCTCCCTGGCCTTCGTGAAAGTAGACGGTCATTTCGACCGGTATCGTGTGACCATCACGGTGCCGTTGATCCGTTTCGAAGCGCACAAAGCGATTGATGCGGATATTGGCTGCGACGTCGGGATAGGTTTCGACCGTAATGTGCGCATCGATATCGTGAACGCTCAGCTCCCGTATTCCCTCCGGCGAGTAACCCAGAAACTCACAGGCATAGCGGTTCGCGTAGATCAGTTTGCCGCTATTCACCTCGGCGCGGAATATTGCCGTGCCGACGCTCTCAAGCGCAAACAGCGTTTCATTCAATGCAGCGGTGCGCTGCGCCACCAGGTCCTCCAGGTGATTGCGGTACTGGTCAAGCTCGAGGCCGATGCGCTTCTTATCGGTGATGTCATCCTTCACCGCCACGTAGTGGCTGATCGATCCGTCGGGCTGGCGCAGTGGCGTGATGATGGCGAATTCGATGTATTCGGTGCCGTCCTTCTTGCGGTTGTGGAATTCCCCCTTCCACGACTGTCCCTGCGTCAGGGCGGCCCACATCGCAGTGTAGGTTTCCGGCGGCGTCTTGCCTGAGTTAAGGACGCGCGGATTTTGCCCGATCAGCTCATCGCGGGAATAGCCAGTAATCTGTATGAAAGCGTCATTGACATATTCGATCGCGCCATCGAGCTTGGTGATCGCGATACTTTCCGGACTCTACTCAATCGCGAGCGACAGCTTGCGCACTGTCGCTTCGCTTTCCTCGGCCTGCTTCTGGGCGGCAAGCGCGTCTTCCATCAGGCTCAATGCGGCGCGGGACGACTGCTGCTGGACTTCGAGGGCGGCGCTCATTTCGGCGAGGCGCCGGGACTCGCTTTCAGCCAACTGGAGGGCAGCGCGCTTGCTCTCGGTGATGTCCGCGAAAAGGCTGACGAATTGGCCAGCAGCGGGGCTGAATGCATTCAACTTGAAGTGCTTGTCGAGTTCGGCGGCGTAGTTTTCAAAGACGACCGGTTCGCCGGACAGCGCCACCTTGCCGAACGTTTCGATCCAGTGTTTCTCCGTGCCGGGCAACACCTCTAGGACGGTGCGGCCCACGATGTCCTCGGCCTTCAGGCCAGTGATGCGCTCAAAGGCTGGGTTGACATCCAGGTAGCGATAGTCAACGGGCTCCCCCTCGGCATCGCAGACGATCTCGTGCAGCGCGAAGCTAGGATGTTCAATCGCCCAGGCTTTCCCATCAAAACTTTCATGCCGTTTTCATGTCGAGCTTCGGCGCCTTGAACGCCTGTCGTCGCCGGGCCAGCATGGAGTCGCCGAGATGCGTCTT
>NZ_JBBWVD010000081.1:0-6426 GCF_041903745.1 Thiocapsa sp. C2-2m
GCCAAGAGATCTTCACCTACGAGGAGAGCAAACAGATGCCGTACGTCACCACCGTCGAGCGCGCTGGGATCGAGAAAGGGTATCGTCAGGGCGAGGCCGACCTCCTGCTCTGGCTGATCGAGAACAAATTCGGCGCCGACTCCGCCGAGGCCCTGCGCGAACGGATCGAGGCGGCCGACAACGACAGTCTGCGCCGCTGGTCCGTGCGCATTCTCACCGCCGACACCCCGGATGCGCTCTTTCATTGAGCCGCTACCGGTCGGGCTAAAGCCCAACCCACAGCATGAGTTGCACTCCCAGAATGCGGGTCGGACTTTAGTCCGACACTCCCGCCAAAGAACTGACTTCTGGCTAGGTAACGCAGAGCGCCGAGGCTACACGCCCACGCGGAGAGACTGTGCAGGTATTCCCCAACGGTGTCGACCGAGGTGCCGATCGCGTCGGTCGGGTTCGGTGCGCCGGCACCGTGGCCTTTGAGAAAGAACAGGTTGGCGCGCACCTTCACCCGACCAACGGCGAATCCCTGCAGAGTCTCGGAGCCCGGGGGCGAGTCGGCAACGTCTTCAGCGGGACCAAGGACAACATCGCCCATCTGCTGGAAAGCCCGTACTTCGAGCTGATGCGCCACGCCGCGACCTTCCCGCTCGATGTCGAGGTCGACGAGATCGACAACCTGGCCTGCCCTGCATCTCCGATCCACGATCAGTTCGACCCGGTGCAGGCGACCAAGACCAGCGTGCACGGCGCCATCAACATGCTCGGCCTGGGGCCAAGCGGGTGAAGGCCAAGATCTTTCAAGCCTCCACCAGCGAGGTCTACGGCGACCCGAACATCCATCCGCAGCCCGAGCACGACTGGGGCCACGTCAGCCCGATCGGTCTGCGTGCCTGCTACGACGAGGGCGAACGCTGCGCCGAGACGCTCTTCTTCGACGATCGCCACCAGCACGGCATGCGGGTCGAGGTCGCCCTCGGCCTCAACATTTAAGGTGATTTCCGGGAAGGGATCTGCCGGGATTTAGGGGCGAATGAGTTCGCCACGACATGCCTATCGCCGCCAGCACGGTATGCGCATCAAGGTCGCCCGGATCTTCAACACCTACGGGCCGCGCATGCACCCGAACGACGGGCGCGTGGTGTCGAACTTCATCGTCCAGGCGCTGCGGAACGCGCCGATCACCGTCTATGGCGAGGGGACGCAGGCGCGCTCCTTCTGCTATGGAATTCCGGGGACAGTGCGGCCTGGCAAGGCCGCGTGAACTAGCGGGTGGGAATCCCGCCTGGGTAATCGTGCGCCGCGAGCCCAGTATTGAGCCTTGCGGCGTGGACGGCAACGGACACGTCGATGCGTAGGCACGAAAGCAGGCGAGGTGCAAAGGTCACGGGTGGAGCCGACCTTGAAGGTGTTGAGCCCCGTAAAGAACAGTCGGGAGTGCCGACGGGTTTGTCCCTCCGGCAGGCAACAATCCGTGTCGCGCTCTGGCGAGCGGCGCGGGTATTCCCCGGGGTCCGAGGCCGTGTCGAGCCTGACATTGAGAGCACGTAGTAACCAGGGAGATCCGAGCATCGGTCCGCTGGAAGCGGGCACCTGTGAACAAGTGTAAAAAGCGAGGACACGGGCGGTGGTGCTTGGAAGTCGGAGCCATCCATACGAGCGTTGACGCCTGGTCATGCGGGTCGAGCAAAGGGGTGGCGGCCTGAGATAACGCGCGGGTGAAACACGGCCCTACACCGTGAGGATTCTGTCCGTGCCAACCATGCTCGTGCGTTTCACGCAGATGGTGTGCCCCGCCCTCCGGGTGGAGCGCGGAAAGCTCCCCGCCGCGACGGGTGTCGCGTGTGAGGAGTCGGCAGGGCGCCGGATTGCCCCCTGTTCCTCTGCGAAAGACTCGGGCTGGGAGCCGGATGGTGTAACACTCCAAGTCCGGTTCTGCGAGGAGCCGGGAACGAACCGTCGTATGGCCGAGATCATGTGGCACCGCCGGGAAACCAGGCGGCAAACAGAGAACACAAACATCAGCCTAACCGACGGCAAGAACCCGGCTTACTCTCCGTTTACTTAATTCACTTCGATTACAGGTCAGTTCGAGCGCGGAACAAGGCGTCAGCGCCCTGCCAAGTCCGCTATCATCAGGAAACCGGGGACGTACCACGGTTCTCGCGATCGGCGACCAACCGGCCTCGCTGATGGGTCCGGCCAAAGCGCTTTCTGTGCGGTTCCCGAGATCGTCGCGTTGAGGTCGACCCCTCGGACCGTCCGGCCGGTGGAAGAGGACGACTGCACGTCGTCGATCCCTGGAGGATACCGGGGACGTACCACGCGATCGATACGGTTCCTTCGTCACTTCATTCGCTAAACTGCCCCTGTTGTGATGCGCTATGTCAACAGCGGAATGTCGTGATCACTGATGCGAGGACGATACCATGTCATTTACCGTGTGCCTGACCCCCGAGGAACAAGCCTTATTGGAACGCGTCAGCCGTCAATCTGCGCGTAGCCAGGATGACCTGGTCCGCCAGGGGGTTCGTGAGCTCTGTCAGCGTCTGTTGGAACAAATGGGGCCAACTCCTTATGAATCAGGACGCGATCTGTTCGGCACTGGACAACTCGCCGAGCCACCCACGGATCCCGCAAAACGCCAAATCTGGGAGGCCCTGCATGCCAAACATCGCCGCCTGGGTTGATACCGGCTTTCTTGTCGCCCTGTTCGCTCGAAATGACCCGCATCACACCTCCGCTGTCGAGTTCCTGGCCAATCATCAACGCCTGAGCCTGCATTCTCTCTGGCCCGTAGTCACCGAGACGGGTTTTTTCCTCGATGCATCCGGCAAGATCGCGCTCCTGAGTTGGCTGGAATGCTACGGAATCATCCTGCATGACCTCAGTATTACCGAGCTGCCGGCGATCCGCGCAACATTGAACAAATACCGGAATCTCGCGCCCGACTTCACCGATGCGGCACTCGTCACGCTCGCTGGAATCCACGGGATCATCAGGATCATCACGGTTGATGTACGTGATTTCTCGGCGTATCGACTTCCGGACGGACGAGCCTTCGAGCGTTTATGGCTCTAATTCTACTTCGTTACTTTTCCCTCGGACCCGTGGCGCACAGCAGCCACGCCGAATGCTGGCGATAAACGATTGATTTATATTCAATCATACCGTTTCTTTGGCAGCAGAGGGATCGCTGAACCGAGGCGCGTTCGTGGTCGTCATGTCGTGCACCGTAGCGCCGGGTTGGCCGCAGGCGCTGACGAGACGGTCGCTCGCGCGGCGACCACGAAGGACGTTGGTTGCGCCGCATCGCAAGACGACCCTGTCCACAATCACGCTGCGCCGAAGGCATGGAGCGCCCGTGAGGCGCGAACAGACCCCCTTGCGCAGGCCCTGGTGTCGCTTTGCCGAGGTCCAGGGAAAACAACGGGCGCAGCGGTGCCGGCAGCGCCGATGCACGGCATCGTCGTCAACCCGAGGCCGCCTCGGGCAGCACGAGCGGGAACAACGCTCGGCGCCGTGGGCGGCGCGGCCGCACGCCGGGCGAGGTTACTCCGGAAGCGCAAGGCCCTGCTTGGCGTACTGCGCGCGGATGCTGGCCAAGCGCTTCTTGTGGCGCTTCTCCATCTGCGCCAAGACCTGTTCCTGCGTCACTGCGCGCCTTGGCAGCAACTGTTTCAAGAGTTCCTCAATGTCGGAGCAACTCAATAGCGGATGCACGTCTGCGGCGCGGAGTCGCTCCTCCAACATGAACAGCATCGCCATCAACACCAAGGCCATGTGATGATGCCAGGCGCGCCATTTGCGCACCTGATAATCCGCCATGCCGCATTCGGATTTGCCGTCCTGGAAGGCGCGCTCCACCCAATAGCGCTGCGCCTGCATCTCGGCCAATCGCTTCACCGGCGTGTCGGCCGGGGCATTCGACACGGTGTATTTGATGTCCTCGGGGGCATTGATTTCACGGCGCACAATCAAATGCCATTCATGCGCTGCGCCCTCCTCGTTATCCCACAACCAAACCCGGCGATGCAGCACCGCCACCTCCAGTTCTCCGCGCGTGCTGTCACGGACGTTGACCCGTTGCCAGGCCGCATTGGGCTGATCCGCTTGCCACTGATCAACGCGCATCGACGGGGCGTTCGCCTCAAGCTTGGTGGGCGCTCGGCCACGCTTGCCCTTCTTCTGCTTGATCGTCGGCTTCGGATCTTCGAGGAAGATCAACTGATTACAATGCACGTCCGCGACAAACACGTCCCCCATCGCCGCCAGGCCGCGGAGAAACGCCGGATCGTTGCCGTAAAACCCGTCGGCGCCAACCCAGGAAAACCGCACACCGATCCGGCGTTGATGCGCGACCATCGCCAATGCCAGCGCCACTTTCGTCTTAAAAACGCGGTCCGCCTCGGGAATACCGGCCTGCTCGCAGCGCGGCGCATCATCACACCATTTCTCCGGGAGATACAGACGCTCATCGACCAACGTCACACGGCGATCACGACCCAATGCGGCAAAGACCCCGACTTGGCAATTGTCCACCTTGCCCAGACGCCCACACCATTGCCGAGCGACGCCCACCGAATGCTTGCCCGACTTCTTGAAGCTGCTTTCATCGATCAACAGGCAACTATTCGGGTGCCCACCCAGCCATCGATCCGCCGCCAACGCCACCTGATCAACCACCGCTTGATGATCCCAAGGCGAGTCCGTGAGCATCTGCTGGAGCTGCTGTTCATCGGCATCCGGAACCCGCTCCTCCATACGCTCCATATTTTTCTTATTGGGATCGGCTTGCATCAGACCCCGCAAATAGTGCCCGACCGGCTCGATCACGCTGCGGGTTGCGCTCTGAAAATGCGTGTTGAAGCGCCGATGAAAGCGGGTAAAGCGCCCGGCAAGATCATCAAGTGGATTTATAGGGGTATCAGTTGAAGAAAATCCGCTTATGCATAGATAGATTCTCTTTATGATTAAGTTGTGGTGCTAATAGTATAATAACATCAGCTATTTGCAGCTAGATCTAATCTAACGAAGTAGAACTAAGTTTCCTGATTAGAAAGATTCTTCCGCCAGGCTCACGGAATGAGTCACCGGCGGGCGCAGACTGCAGGCAGGTCCACCACCCGACGGAGCCTGCCATGGCCATGAATCGGATCCAGTTCCAGCACGGGATGTCGTTGTTCGAGCACTTCCAACACTTCGGCACCGAGGAACAGTGCGCGGCGGCGCTGGAGCGCGCGCGCTGGCCGGACGGGTTTCGCTGCCCGAGCTGCGGCGGGGCCGCGCACTGCGTGCTGTATGGCAGCACCCGCAAGACCTTCCAGTGCAACGCCTGCCATCACCAGACCTCGCTGATCGCCGGGACCCTCTTCGAGGCCACCAAACTGAACCTGACCGTCTGGTTCCTGGTCATTGATCTCATCGGCGAGGCGAAGACCGGGCTGTCGGCCCTGGCGCTGAAGCGTGATCCGGGAGTCAGCTATCCGACCGCCTGGCTGATCCATCACACGCTGATGCAGGCGATGGTCGAGCGCGAGGCCGCCACGGTCCTGTGCGGGACCGTGCAGATCGACGACGCCCATCTCGGCGGCGAACTGGCCGGCGGCACGGTCGGGCGCGGTTCGGAGAACAAGGTGCCCTTCATCGGCGCGGTCTCGCTCAACGACCAAGGCCATCCGCTGCGCGCCAAGTTTACCCGACTGCCCGGCTTCACCCGCAGCGCCATCGCCGACTGGGCGGGTGCGAACCTCGCCCCGTCCAGCACCGTCATCTCCGATGGCCTGGCCTGCTTCGCCGGCGTCACCGACATCGGCTGCACCCACCAGCCGACCGTCGTCGGTGGACGCAAACCCAAGGACCTGCCGATGTTCCAATGGATCAACACCGTCCTGGGCAATCTCAAGACCAGCTTCAGCGGCGCATACCATAGCTTCGACTTCGACAAGTATGCCCAGCGCTACCTCGGCGCGATCGCCTATCGCTTCAACCGCCGCTTCGATCTGCAGGCGCTGCCGACCCGCCTGTTGGTGGCGGCGGTGACCTGCGCGCCGCGCCCGGAGCCGTGGATCCGGCGCGTGGCTGAAGTTCCTTGCTAATCAGGCTAAGTTTTGAGTGCCGGAAACCGGGGACGGTGCGGCCTGGCAAGGCCGCGTGTTCTAGCGGGTGGGAGCCCCGCCCGGGTAATCGTGCGCCGCGAGCCCAGTATCGAGCCTTGTCGTGTCAAGTTAAATTCAGATCCTTGGAATCGGAACGGAGACCGTGAAATTGGATAGCGTTACCCAGTGGGTGAGGGGTGACCCAATTCCCATGAGAGGCGGCTAGCCACCGACTCTGTAGCGAACCTGCGTGCATAACCCGCAAGGGTGTGTATGAAGCCAGGTGTAGCGAGTGTGCAGGCCGCGTGACTGAGTTCCGAAAAGATATGGTTGT
>NZ_JBBWVD010000082.1:0-6414 GCF_041903745.1 Thiocapsa sp. C2-2m
TCCAGTGGTGTTTCTTGCCGTCGACCTTGGCCTTACCTTCGACCGTGAAGTGCTTCTCGCTGTCGCTCAACTGGACGGCCGTGGCGTCGCGCAGGTCGCTGATGCCGTATTCGCTGCGGATGCGGTTCTCGCAGTCTTGGACCGCATCATCCGTACCTTACGCGAAAGCAGCGACGGGCGCGGCGAGTGCCAGGGTCATCACAACCGTTGCGGGTGTCTGGATAGGACGACTTGGTTGCATGTCGGTTGCCTCTGTCTGGGGTAAATCCTGAAGTCAGGCTGTCGCCGCGCGCGAGTCCGGTGGTTTGTCGGTCATCCGGACCGCCGGCGAGCCCATCGGCGAAATCGGTTGTCGGCGCACTTGACTCGGTGATTGTAGAGGCTGCCCGCATACGGAAACATCGGGACTAATCCGTCGGGAATTCCCTGACCGGGAAACCGGGGACAGACCACGGTTTCCTGATATCACTCGGTGCATCTGTGCGCGCGGGACAACGACCTATCGGTAGACATGCGGAACGGCCTTTGAGATGCGACCAACGGTGGTTTCGTCCAAAGCCGTGAACGCTTTCAAAAACAGATAACGAAGACGGTCGTTCGGCGCACTTGGCCCGACGCTTCCGGCCGAACGCGGAAAGAGTTAGCTAGCCGACGCCGATCAGCTCGATCTGCCGATATAACCCAGAAATCGTGGCATGTACCTGGTATTTCCCCAGAAACCGTGGTCTGTCCTTGGTATTTCCGCCGGCCGGTCAACCCCGCGATCCCCGACGGCGGCAAAGGGTCGCCGTCGCGCAGATACCGAGCTTCTCGCCGAGCAGCCGCAGATGATCCGCGGCGAATCCGGTGATGCGCCCCTCCCCGACCGGAATCAACCAGGGTGCCTACTCGTCGCCGACGCCGAGTCGGATTCGCGGGTGGGCGTCGAGCCAGGGACGTTCAGCGGGGGTCAGCAGGTCCGGAAGGTTACCGGCGGCGACGATGGCTTGGGCCAGAAACAGCCAGAGGAGACCCATGACGAGAAGCGTCTTCGTCACCCGTCGGCGATCGCGTGCAGGGCTCTGAATGGCACGTCTTGTTCGGTCGTCAGGCTCCGGAGACGTCGCACACACCGTTGGCGCCGTGCTTACCGGTATAGGTGAGCGAGACCGTCTCGTCCGTGTTCATGGAGATGGAGAGCGTGATCCCGGCACCCGTAGCTTCGAAATAGTTGTCGTTGAACCTCTTGAGCTTCGCCTCCTTGCCGTTCAAGTAAACCGGCCCTCCCTCGTCAGCGTGAACCGCGATGTCGCCCGGACAGGTGCCGTTGAAGAACGGGACACCGGCGTTGGCGGCTCCGGCCAGGGACAAGGCGGCGATGGTGACGGCGATCTTCTTCATGGACATCAGCCTTGTTTTGTGTTGTTGAGCGGGAGTGCAGTTCACCGCAGCGTCGGACATGCAATCAGAGTGCGGAAGCAACTACGACCGCGGGTTCCGTGCCATGCCGGGCGACGGCCGCCGGAACGGAACTAGGTAAACTGCCTCTAGAATTCTGATCTCTTTTTAGATTACGTCAATATTGACGTGCGCGATTTTTGACGCAATACTGCCGACATCCTGTATCAAAGGGGCACCGGGGCGATGTCGATCAGATTAGGCAGCAAAGCGGATGGGGAGGCGTTCTTCGATCGCGAGCATGAGCGGGATGACCTCTGGCGCCATCTGGAGGACAACCACGTTGTTCTCAGTGGTCCGAGACGTCTCGGCAAGACCTCGCTGTTGCAGCGGCTGGCAGACGGGGCAGCGGGACAAGGGTGGGTTGCAAAGCTCGTGGATGTGGGCGGAGTCGACACGCCGGCAGGCTTCATCGATGCCCTCAACCGAGCCTTGCCGGACGAGACCATCGCGGGGCACCTGCGTGGCGCAGGTGAGGCGCTCGGCGCTTGGATGTCTCGGCTGCGCAAGGTCGATGTGACGCTTCCCGGTGGCGTGGGCGGCGGCATCGAGCTTCAGGCCCCGCCGGATGCTGCCTGGTCACAAGATGCACGGCGCTTGCAGGAGCGGTTGTCCGAGGCCCCGGTGTTGTTGCTGGTTGACGAGGTTTCGGTCTTCGTAGAGAAAGCCCTGGCGCGCGACCAGCCCGACACGGTCAGGTTGCTTGCCTGGCTGCGTGCGTGGCGGCAACAAAGCGGCTTGGTGTGCCGCTTCCTCTTTTCGGGGTCCATCGGGCTCAATGCGCTGCTCGCCCGTCATGGCCTGGGGACCTATTTCAACGACTGCTTCGACTACCGGCTCGGTCCCTTCAAGGACCGGGCGGCGCTGGAGATGCTCGCCATCCAGTGCGAGCGGGAAGGCTGGGTGCCGGAGCCCGAGACCTTGCCCTATCTCTGCGGCCGCGTCGGCTGGCTCTCGCCCTTCTACCTCAACCTGCTGCTGGACTCATCCATGTCCGCGGCGCAGGATCGCACGCAGGAGACCGGCGCAGAGGCGCGCAGGCTCCTGACGACCGATGTGGACGACGGCTATGACCGGCTGCTGGCGGTGCGCTCCCGCTTCATCCACTGGTACCAGCGCCTGGAACGGGACCTGTCCCCCATGGACCTCCCCTTCACCCTGCGCATCCTGGGATCGGTGGCGACATCCGAACAGGGACTGACCCGCCGCCAGTTGCTGGCGCGCCTGAGCAAGTCGGAGCCGGACCCGGACCGGCGCGCGTCCCGGCTCGAGCAGGCCATGCTTGGCCTGGAGGAAGACGGCTACCTGGACGCATCCGGTGAGCGCATCCAGTTTCCGTCCTTCATCCTCCGCGATTACTGGCGCCGCAACCATGGCCGCTGATTCCATCCCGCTCCGAGCGGCCGCGGCTGCGGGGGTCCCCCTCAACGCCACGGTCAAGTACAACCCCCATCTGTGGGGACCTGAAGAGCTGCGGTCCATTTTCGTGATTCGCATCCGGGAGCTTCGGGAGCTGCTGGATCGGCTGTGCGCGACCCCGGACGCCAGCGCTCCCCAGCACCTGCTGGTCACCGGCCCCAGGGGGATGGGCAAAACCACACTGCTGCGCCGCCTGGCACTCGCCGTGGAGGATGACCCGGAGCTGTCGAAGCGCTGGGTCCCGGTGACCTTCCCGGAAGAGCAATACACCGTCAGCACCCTGGCCGAGCTGTGGCGCAACGTCCTCGATGCCCTGGCCGACACCTTGGAGCACCAAGGCGCATCGAACGATGAGCTGGGCCGGCTGGACGGCGAGATCCGCCGCATCGGCGAACTCCCGGCGGACGCGCGGGAGTCCGCCGCCTTGGAGAGCTTGGGGGACTGGATTCGATCCAACGGCCGGCGCCTGCTGCTGCTCATCGACAGCACCGACCTGCTTCTGTCCAACCTGGCCGGGACCGCCGAGCCCGGCGCGCCAAAGGCCGCCAAGGGCAAGCAATCCGGCCAAGGGCCTAGGGCTACCAAGATCGACGGCGGTGCGACCCCCTTGTGGCGGCTGCGCGGCACACTTTCCCACGATCCCGGACTCTTCTGGCTCGGCGCCAGCTATCAGGCGCTGGAGACCGAGCACGCCTACCAGGACGCCTTCTGGGACTTCTTCGAGCTCCTGGAGCTTCGCCCCCTGCAGGTCGCCGAGATGCGCGAGGCCATGCTGGCCCTCGCCCGTACCTTCGGTGCGGGGCGCGGACTGACGGGGGAGGACGCCGAGCGGGAGATGGCCCGCACCCTCGACGCCCGCCCGGAGCGGCTCAAGGCCCTGCGCGCCATCACCGGCGGCAACCCGCGCACCACCGTGATGCTCTACGAGCTCTTCGCCGCGGGCGGGGCGGACGATGTCCACAGCGACCTGCGTCGCCTCCTGGATACCATGACCCCGCTCTACAAGGCGCGCATGGAGGCCCTCTCCGACCAGGCCCGCAAGCTGCTCGCCCATCTGATGGAGCATTGGGCGCCGATCTCGGCCCGGGAGCTGGGGCAGGTGTCGGGCATCGCCACCAATACCGTCAGCGGCCAGTTGGGCCGGCTCGAGGCGGAAGGGTTGGTGGAGAAGGCGACGCTGGCGGGCACCAAGCGCACTGGCTACCAGGCCAGCGAGCGCCTGTTCAACGTCTGGTACCTGATGCGCTATGCCTCGCGACGGCTCCGCCAGCGCCTTACCTGGCTGGTGGAGTTCATGCGGCTTTGGTACAGCGGGGACGAGCTGATCGATCTGGCCCGCCAACGGGCGAGCCAGCACGGCGGAGGCCGCCTGTGCCGCAGCGAGCAGCTCGAGTTCTCTCGGGCCTTGAGCCTCGCCCTGCCCGATGGCCACGCCGAACATTACCGCCTGGACTGGGCCGTCTTCCGCGCCGCTCGCCGCACGGCGGAGCGCACCTACGCCGACCTCGGCGAGATTTTCGAGCTGGACGGTGAGGATCGGGAATATGCCACGGCCGACGACTACCTGCCTCGATTCGATGCCCTCGACACCCGCCTCGCACTGTGTCGTCATCTGACGGACGACACCCGCGGGCCGTGGATCGAGGCCGTGAAGTCGAGCCTGTCCCTGACGCTCCCCGAGAAGGAGCACCTCGCGGATGCTGCCAAGGATCTCACCGAGCCGGAATACCGCGAGCGACTCAAGGCGTTCCAGGACGAACGTGACCGGTGGGCGCAGGACCATGGGGAGGCCGCGGCCGGCGCCGTGCGGGATGCCGTGCTGGCCGGCCATTTCTTTCCGGACTGCCCCGACTCCAAGCTCGCTCATAACCAGATCATGGGGTGCTTTGGCGAGTCCCCGAAGGCCATCGCCCTTGCCCTCCGTCTCCTTGTGCGGAATCACCAGGATACCTGGTGCGAGAAGGTCGTGCGGCATGCCTTGGACCTGGACGCTGGGAGTGCCCGGTCGTGGAACAACCTGGGCATGGTCCTGAGCAAGCAGCCCGGCCGCGGGGACGAGGCGGAGGTTGCCTACCGCTGCGCCGCCGGGCTGGACCCGGAATACGCCTGGCCCTGGAACAACTTGGGATTCTTGCTGAGCGTTCAGCCCGGCCGCGGGGACGAGGCGGAGGTCGCGTATCGCCGCGCCGTAGAGGTGGACCCGAAGAACGCGCGGACCTGGAACAACCTCGGTGTCTTGATGAGCGCGCAGCCCGGCCGCCGGGACGAGGCGGAGGCCGCCTACCGCCGCGCCGCCGAGTTGGACAAGCAGTTCGCCGGGCCCTGGAACAACCTCGGTGTCTTGCTGAGCGCGCAGCCCGGCCGCGGGGACGAGGCGGAGGCCGCCTACCGTCGCGCCGCCGAGCTGGACCCGCAACACGCCCGGTCGTGGAACAACCTCGGCCTCTTGCTGAGCCAGCAGCCCGGCCGCGGAGACGAAGCGGAGGCCGCCTTCCGCCGCGCCGCCGAGCTGGACCCCGCGGATCCCTGTCCAGTGGCAAACCTGGCACGCTTGCTGGCGGCCCTGGGACGACACTCAGAGGCGAGTGCGGCCTACCGACAGGCCGTCGCGCTGGCCCAAGCGTTGGACGAGCAGGGTGCCGGGACCGAGCGGCCGCCGTTAAACTGCGGCTTCGGGCATGCCCACCTGCTGCTCCAGGCCCAGCTCTGGCTCGGCAACCGCGACCTGGCCCACCAGGCACTTGATCGCCTGACTCACGCCGCCGCCGCAGGGGATCAGGACGCCTTCTACCGCCTCAATGAGCAGGCCCGCGAGTGCCGGCACATCGGCCTAGGCTCGTCTCTCAAGGAGCTGATGGAGGCCAGCGCGTGGGCGGACTTTCTGCAACCATTCGCACTCGCGTTGGGTGCCGCCGCTGCGGATGACCCAGAGAACGCCCTCGCAGGTGCCCCCCCGGAGCTGCGCGCCCTGGCCGAGGAGATCCTGGCGGAGCTGCGGCTTGACCCAAACGCAGCCGATGATCAGTCGGCTCGGCTTGGGCCTCGCGGTTGACGATCCGAAAGCGCCAACAAACCAGAGATCAGTTGAAATGGGCGGCCCCGACCGCGCCCCGCAAGACCGATCGACAGGTCAAGAGTCCTCGGGTCTCAGGAGGAGGTAACGCCGGAACCGATCGGATTCCTCACCGGCGCCCTGCCCTTCGTATCCAACGGGCGGGAGGCCAAGCCGGGCCATGTCGGCGATGGAGAAGACCCGGCCGCGCTGCTCGCTGGTGATGCGCGCATCGCACTGTCGGGCGAGGCCGGCACCTTGCGGGGTGCCTTGCCGCAGGCCCAGGGTCTTCATCGGGGCTGAATCGCAGACGGGTCAGTATGCGAGCACTTGGTCCACGACGAGCCGCCAACCGGCCTCGCCCGGCTCCAGGCGGTATTGCAGTTGCCGCATACCGCCGGTGGGCTCGGTGTCGCTGTCCCCGTCCCGATAGATCGGAAAGCGGCGCAGGAGTCGGCCTTCACCCACGGCGAAGGCGTCCCGGCCCCGGTAGCCGACCGTTGCCC
>NZ_JBBWVD010000037.1:0-54573 GCF_041903745.1 Thiocapsa sp. C2-2m
GCAGCAGCATGTTGGTGACGCAGAGCATGTGCGGGAGCTGCTTCTTCTCCACGGCGCGGAGCCCCGAACGGAGGTCCTGCTCGTCCTCCGGGCGCTTCACGTAGTGCTCGCGCATGTGCCGGATGGCGCAGGTGAGGAAGCCGCCGGTGCCGCACGCCGGGTCGAACAGGATCTCGCCGGGCTTGGGGTCGATGCGCTCGGCCATGAAGGCGGTGATGGCGCGCGGGGTGTAGTACTCGCCCGCGTTGCCGGCCGATTGCAGGTCGTTGAGCAGTTGCTCGTAGATGTCGCCGAAGTGTTTGCGCTCGGCCAGGTCGTTGAAGTCGACGCCGCTGATCTTGTTGATGACCTGGCGCAGAAGCTGGCCGGACTTCATGTAGTTGTAGGCGTCCTCGAAGACGCCGCGCACCACGCGGGCGCGATTGGCGTTGGCGCCAATGGCCGGAAGCTCCTTCAGAGAGGGAAAGAGGTCTGCGTTGATGAAGCCGAGCAGTTCCTCGCCGGTCATGCCCTCCGGGTCGGCCGCCCAAGTGCGCCATTGCAGGCGCTCGGGGATGGGCGAGCGGTAGCCGTCGCGCATCACCTCCAGCTCTTGATCCTGGTCGTCGATGATCTTAAGGAAGAACATCCAGCAGAGCTGGGAGAGGCGCTGGGCGTCGCCGTCGACGCCGACATCCTGGCGCATGATGTCCTGGATGGATTTGACGGTGGTTCTCGCGGACATGGACTAGGCGGTTTCCTGGTAGAGGGCGGCTTGCATCGCGTGAACGGCCTGCTCGAAGCCGGCCTTGTTGCCGAACTGTTTGACGAGCTGGAGTGGTGTGCCCATCGCGTTGAAAGGCGGGATCTCCAGCACACGAACGTTGTCCAGTCCGGCCACCATGCCTTCGTCCTGGTACTTGGTCAGCAGGGCCTCCAAGACGGCGCGGGCCTGGGGGCCGTATTTGGTGAACACGTCGCCCTTAACGACCTTGCCGGCGCGCTCGCGGCGGGTGAGCGGAGGCTGGTCGAAGGCGATGTGACAGATCAGGTCGAAGGGGTCGAGGTCCTTGCCGAGTTCTTCCATCAAGGGGTCGAGCAGGAGCCCCTCTTCGGCCAGCTCCGCGATGATGGCCTCCTTGCGCTCGGCGGAGCGCCAGCGGCGCAGGAACTGGTCGAGGCTGGCGTAGCGAATCCGGATCGCACGGCGGGAGTAATCGCGTAGGCTCTCGGTGACGAGCTTACCGTCTTCGTCGAGGTATTCCACGCGCTCGGTCAGCACGGTCACCGGTCGCCCCTTGATGTAGTACTTGGCTCGCGGCTCGGCAACGCCGGGCGGGAGGGTGATGTCCGGCGGTTGCGGGTTGTCGACGACCGTCTCGTCCTCGCCGGGTTCGGGCGGGATCGCGTCGTCCCCTTCATCGACGGGTGACACGTCCTCCGGGGGGACTGGAGGGTCATCCTCGCCCGGCTCGTAGATCTGCACCGGCTCGCCATCGAAGTCCGGATCCGCGAAGTGGTTGGTCGCCTTGCGGAAGTCGACCAGGATGAAGTAGTACTTCTTGGTGTCCTCATGCACCCGCGTGCCGCGTCCCACGATCTGCTTGAACTCGGTCATGGAGCCGACCTCGCGGTCCAGCACGATGAGGCGGCAGGTCTGGGCATCGACCCCGGTGGAGAGCAGGCGCGAGGTCGTGACGAGCACCGGGTACTTGGACTCGGGATCGATGAAGTTGCCGAGCTGCGCCTGGCCCTCCGGGTCATTGCCGGTGATGCGCATGACGTAGCGGGCGTTCTGCTTGGCGAGGTCTTGGTTCTCGTTGATCAGGGCCTGACGCATGCGGGCGGCGTGCTCGGTGTCCACGCAGAAGACGATGGTCTTCTGAAAGCGGTCGCCGCTCTGCTTGAGGTAGTCCGAGACCCACTTGGCGACGCGCAGGGTGCGCTCGTCGATAACCAGCACCCGGTCGAAGTCCTTCTGGTTGTAGTGGCGGTCTTCGATGTCCTCGTCGTTCAGGTCGGTCTCGCCGGGCGTCGGCCGATAGCCCTCTACATCCACATCCAGATGGACCTTGATGACCTTGTAGGGGGCGAGGAAGCCATCGCGGATACCCTGCTTGAGGGAGTAGCTGAAAACGGGCTTGCCGAAGTAGTGGATGTTGGAGACGTACTCCGTCTCCTTGGGGGTGGCGGTGAGGCCGATCTGCGTTGCGGCCGAGAAGTATTCGAGGATCTCGCGCCAAGCGGAGTCCTCGGCGGCGCTGCCCCGGTGACACTCGTCGACGATGATCAGATCGAAGAAGCCGGGGGAGAATTCGCGAAAGAGCTTCTGACGTTCCTCGGGGCCGGTGATGGCCTGATACAGGCCCAGATAGATCTCGTAGGCGGTGTCGATGCGGCGGCGCTTATCCAGCGCGGTGGTCAGATTGGTGCTGGTGCCGTCGGCGCGCTCGATGGTCTTGGCGTTGGTGCTGAGCTTTGCCATGGCCGCACCGAAGGGGCGGAAGTCGTTGACCATGGTCTGGTCGATGAGCACGTTGCGATCGGCCAGGAACAGGATGCGTTTCTTCTGCCCGGACTTCCACAGCCGCCAGATGATCTGGAAAGCGGTATAGGTCTTGCCCGTCCCGGTGGCCATCACCAGCAGGATGCGGTTAAGCCCCTTGGTGATGGCCTCCACCGCGGCGTTGATGGCGTTGCGCTGGTAGTAACGGGGCTCCTTCCCGCTGCCGTCGTCGTGGTAGGGTTGCAGGACAACGGCCTCTTGGGCCGGAGCGAGGCCCTTCCAGGCGCGGTACAGCTCCCAAAGGGCGTCGGGGCTGGGGAAGTCGTCCAAGCCGAGCGTGGTTTCGAGCTGGGCGCTCTGGCCCGTTCGGTCGTGGAAGACGAAGGCGTCGCCATTGCTGGCGAAGACGAAGGGCACGTCCAGGATCAGCGCGTAGTCGAGCGCTTGCTGAAGTCCGTCCGCAACGGCGTGGGTATTGTCCTTGACCTCGATGACCGCGATGGGGATGCCGCAGAAGTAGAGGATGAAGTCGGCGCGTTTGGCCTTGCCGCGGGTGACCAGTTTGCCGCGGACGATGATGCGGCCCTTGGTGAAGTAGACCTGGCGGCGGATTTGTGTGGTCTCGTCCCAGCCGGCCCTGATGATCGCAGGCGTGATGTACTTGACGCAGATGTCGTCTTCGCTCAGGGACTTCTTGTTCATGGCGTCTTCGTCCGGAGGCCGCGAGCGCAGAGCGCCGCATCAAGGGGTCCTTAGTCCGTGGACACCATACTTCGGTTGATGGCCCGAAACAATCCAGCGGTGTACATCTACGCCCGCCTCGCCCAATCCAGGCCCACGCCCCTGTCACGCGCGAAAAGAGGCCCGCGAAAAGGCGACGCGAAAAGGGGCCAGGCTCAATTTCTACCGCAGACGTGTAGCCTTAGGCGTATTCCGGAAACCCTTATGCCAAAGGTGTAGGTTGTGCCGAGCCGTGCGAGGCACAACCAACCGTCGGCGCAAGTTGTGCTTCCTATCGTCAGCACAACCTACGTGTATGGGATTTTGCGGAAATCGCCTCAACGGGCCTCATCACGGCGATGCCGGCCTCAGGACATCTCCCCCAATGCCTGCGCGACTGCCCGTTGAAATACCGCCTCATCGGCCGCGATGCCCGTCCAGGCGGAAAAGATCTGCATCGCCAGTTGAACCAGCATGTCGACGCCATCGACGATCGGGCAGCCCTTGTCCTTAGCTGTCTGCAGGAAAGGGGTGATGCGCGGATTGGTGATCACATCGACCAGGGTGGTGGCTGGGGTGATCTGGTCCCAATGGAGCGGGATGGATTCCAGCTCGGGCGCACAGCCCAGATGCGTGGCGTTCATGAGGATCTGGGTGCCGGCAGGGATCTCCGCTTCGCCGACCCAGGGTCGCCACACGGCAGGCACGCCCGAGGCCCGGGTGACGGTTGCGGCGACCTCCTCGCCTTGTGCCTGGCGCCGGGTAATGAGGGTCAGGTGGGACGCTCCAGCCCACGCGAGTTCCACGGCCATGGCCCGCCCGGCACCGCCGGCGCCGAGCATGGCTACTCGCTTGCCTGCGATCGCCGTGACCTTTTCGATGGCCTTGACGACACCCTTGCCGTCGTTGTTGTGGCCGATCAGACGGCCCGCATCAATGGTCATGTAATTGGCGGCGCCGATCGCTTGCACATCCGCATCGACCTCGTCGAGAAATGGGATGGACGCCACCTTGTAGGGCACGGTGATGCAGGCCCCTGCGAAGCCCAGCGCACGGACCCCGGCAATGGCCGCCGGCAACAGGTCTTCCGTGGGGAGGTCGCATTTCCAGAATTGCCAATGAAGGCCATGGTGGGCGAAGACGGCGTCAAACATACGGTCGATGGGGTTCTCGGCGACCGGATGGCCAAGCATGGTGGTCAGTTGCTTTTGCGGGGGCAGCGAGAGGATGGACACGGGCGATCTCCAGGAGCGGATCAGGGGAGAGGTGTGTCTGAGCCGGGTGGATTGAACACCGGTCAGGTGCCTGCAGCTCAACCGGTGGCATGCACAGGACGGGCTTTGATCTGCCCGGCCGGGCGATGCTCCCGCTTGAGGCATCGCTCCGGGGTCGGCAGCATCACCGCATCCACACGCCAGGGTCTTGGCTTGCACTCTAGTATAGGCAGGAGTGCGGTGATCCGTTCCTTGGTGGAAGACTCAAGTTGAGCCGGTGGATGAGGCGCGGCGGACATCATCGCAAATCGCCAACCTTGCGCGCGCCTCATCTTCACACTCCACCGTCGTTCACCAGTGCGCCAAGCTCCAGTTCCACGCCGTCGAGCAACGATGGGCTGATCCGATACGGCGGGCCGAGCTGGTAGGAACTTCGGTAGGCGCCGTTCTCGGGGGCTCGGTGGACCCGGATGGCGCGCGCCGGGATGTCGATGAGCCAGACCTCGGGAATGCCGTAGCGGGCGTACAGCGGCAGTTTCCGCGTGCGGTCGTAGCGGACGCTGCTGTCGGCGACCTCGATGACCAGAAGCACATCTTCGGCCTGCGGATGTTCCGAGCTGTAGAAGTCGTCTCGCGGCTTGAGGATCGCGATGTCGGGCTGAGGTGCGCTGAGATCACCGAGGAGGATCGGGTTTTGGGTGGAGACGACGGCCCGCCGGCCGATGGCCTCGATGAGCAGCAGGGTCAGCCGCGTGGTGCGACCGGCGTGAGGCGGTGCGATCGGCGGCATGTCGATCATCTCTCCTTCGATCAGCTCGATCCTGGCCTCCGGGTCCAGCACGCCGGCCTCGCCCATGCGGAAGAACTCCTGCGTGGTGACGCGATGCGGACGCGGGGGTGGCAAGGCGTTGGCGTGCATGACGGCTTCGCTTTGGGCTCGTTGACCGGCGATGGGCTCGAGGTTAGCCGGTCGGCGGGAGGGAGACAAGGACAGCCCGCGCAGGTTGGTGTGAGCAAGAGCGAGCCCCGGCATTTGCTGAGCCCGTGGGCCGCTGCTGGGGTCCGCTGCTGCTGCCGTGGTCTTTCCTATTGCCTGAATCTCGCACAAGACGTCGTCAAACGGAACCCGATCCCTTGCTTGTCAGGCAGAGTATGTTTAGACTTTGTATAAACATTGACTGGAGCCGAGCCATGACCTCAATCGTTCTCGACATCAAACACTGGGGCAACAACCTCGGTGTGCGCTTGCCCGCGGCCATCGCCCGGGCTGCCCATCTGCACGCTGACCAGCGTGTCAACATCACCGTGGAAGGCGAACGGGTCATCATCACGCCGATCCGCGACGAGCAACTGACTCTGGAACAACGCCTGGCCTGTTTCGATCCCGAACGCCACGGCGGCGAAGCCATGCCCGCCGAGAAGGCCCTCGGTGCCGAACAATGGTGAAAGCCGTCAAGGCTTGGGCGCCGAATCGCCAGGACGTCATCTGGATCGACTGTAATCCCCAGCGCGGGCAGGAAATGCGGGATGTTCATCCTTTTCTGGTGCTCTCGCCCAAGGTCTTCAACGAACGGACCTCGCTGGTCATCGGCCTGCCCATGACCACCGCCGCCTATAACGCCGACAACCCCTTTGCCGTAGCGGTCGGCGCAGCCGGGGGGCGCAAGGCCGGGCAAACCAGTTACGTTCTCTGCCACCAGCCCAAATCCTTCGACTGGCGTCTGCGCAGCGGCGCACCACATCCGATGAAACGCATCCCCGATGCCCGCTTTGCCGAGGTGCTGGAAGTTCTCAACCAGATCGTGCAACTGGCCTGAATACCACCAGCGCCCCGCCGGACACAGAGACGGGCGAGGCAGGCGGCAATGGGACGCCTCGGCCGAATTCGCTTCGGAGCCGATGGCGTCGTCGTTACAGCGTTTCCGGGTCTAAATGGCCCGCGTTTTCCCGATGTAATCCCCACTTTGACCCAGGCGAGTCGCGGCGACCGTGGTCTAGTGCGAGCGCTTTTGACGGTATTGTTTTGTGTCCTGACTCGGGCTAGGCTCCGATCGAGATCGACAGGCACGGTCTGATCGTGTCCCCCGATCCCATGCGGGAGCCCGCCGAGCGGCTGCGTTCGGGAACCGACCGCGCACAGCGGTCGACGACTCGCACCTACTGAGACACCCGATCACGCCACGCGAGAGTTTGCCCCTCCTCGCCGCGGCCGCGGCGCTATCCTTCAGCACTGCCGTCTCAAGCGGTCCGACCTTCATCAATATCCTCACGGGCGGGACCAGCGGGGTCTATTACCCGATCGGGGTCGCCCTGTCCCAGATCTACGGCAACGGGATCGAGGGATCCAAGTCCACGGTGCAAGCGACCAAGGCGTGGGTGGAGAACCTGAACCTGCTGCAGGCCGGGCGCGGCGAGTTGGCCTTGGCCTTGGGGGATTCGGTCTCGGATGCCTGGAACGGTGTCGATGACGCCGGTTTGAAGAAGCCGTTGGACCAGCTGCGCGCTATCGGCGGGGCGCATTCAAACTACATCCAGATCGTCGCCGGCGCTGATTCCGGTATCCGGTCCTTGGACGACCTCAAGGGCAAGCGCATCTCGGTGGGGGCGCCCAAATCGGGGACCGAGCTCAACGCGCGCGCCATCTTCAAGGCCGCCGGACTGACGCACGAGGACATGGGCAAGGTGGAATATCTGCCTTACGCGGCGTCCGTGGAGCTGATGAAGAATCGCCAGTTGGATGCGACCCTCCAATCCTCAGGGCTGGGCATGCTGGCCTTCCGGGACCTGGCTTACACCATGTCGGTGCGTTTCATCCCGGTGCCCGCGGACGTGGTCGCCGCGATCGGAAGCCCCGCCAATCGGCCCGGCGTCATCCCCGCCAACACCCAAAACATCAGTCGCTCGTGACACCCGCTCTGCGGTGTCAGGCATGCCCCGTGGCGCTCTGCGCCAAGTGCCACGATGGCCGGAATTACGCGAGCAAGGCCCGTGAGTGCGGCCCACTCCGCGGGCAAGGGAATCAAGAGACCCGAGCATGCTCGTGGCAAACACGATCGCCCACAGCCGCGCGGTGCATTCCAGGTTCGCCCGCGTCGGTTCCAGCAACTGACCAAGGTATAAATCCATCTTACCGAGATTTCTTGCCGGGAAGTCAAACGCGTCGCAGATGGCCGCGACCCGTTCTGCGGCGAGGTCACCCGCCGCGACTACACCTCGGAGGTTTACAGGATCTCGATCATCGTCTAGCTTCGGAGCCCATGCATCTCGTGCGGTCATTAAAGCGTTCGACAAGAATAAAGAAGAGGCGTACTGATATGGCAAAAAAGATGTGGGTTTTGGATCCGCAGTCCGGGGGGCAAAAAATCCCGGATGCAACCAAGAAATTGATTTCCAGGCGAATCTTGGATCATGCAGCGGAAAATTACGCGGGAAAGTACAACAGGATCGAAGTTCGGTTCCGGGGCCAGTTTTGTTACATTGACGCCTACACGGAGCCCTATGTTGCGGCGGATTACGATCCGACTCTTTTTGGGGAATCCCGAGAAGCCTACATTGAGCGGCTACGTCATATGCCAACACATTTATGTCGCCTACGTTACTTCGATGATGAAAACCAGTGGTCAATGGCTTTCTATACCTACAGTCATGAAGAATACGAGCCTTGCGTCTTCAACAACGGAAGTTGGTATGGAACGCCGGAAGAAGCATTCGACACCTCCGCGGTTTATTTGACTGAATAAGGTAACCTCTCGGCTCTGCCGGGAGCTCACTGCGTTTTGACCGGTCCCGCCGTCGGCGTAGATTTTTGGAGAGCCGCCATTGAGCCGAATTTACATTCCAACGTCAAGCGCGGAGCAATGGGCGCAATTTCTTGCCGAGCCGGTCAAGCATTGGCGTCGGGGATATTCCGCCCGCACCTTAGCCTATTCGTGGCAGGAGGCTGATGGCTTCCCGGCGGAGGTGGGATCTGTTCTGGCGTCTGTTTTCCCCTCGCCAGAGCTTCTGCTTGCCTTGCCCGAGCATAAGGTTCCGCTGCCCGGCGGTTCTCGCGCATCGCAGAACGACATCTGGGTTCTCGCCCGCTCCGAAAACCAGCTCATTTCAATTGCCGTCGAGGGCAAAGTTTCCGAGCCGTTCGGCCCCACGGTGCAGGAGTGGAAAACAGGTTCAAGCGCTGGCAAAGCCAAGCGTCTTGAATACATTCTGTCGCTCATCGGCCTCTCCTCTGTTCCGGACACCACGCGTTACCAACTCCTGCATCGCACTGCATCAGCCATTATCGAAGCTCACCGCTTCAACGCAGCTCATGCGGTCATGCTGGTTCATTCGTTCAGCCAGACCAGCGAGTGGTTCGGAGACTATGCGGCATTTGCTTCTCTGATGGGAGGCGACGCAGCAGATGGCAGGATGGTGTCGGTGGGATTGCGTTCCCGCGTCTCGCTTTATCTGGCGTGGGTTCGCGGCGATGCCTACTACCTTTCCCGATAGCTCGCCCGTGGGGGCTATCACTACCATGTACTGCCACGATCCGTACTCGGCAAACCTTGATTTCGTGACTTCGGCCATAGCGTCACGTGGCGCAGAGCGCCATCGGGATGCGTGACACCGCGGAGCGGTGTCACGAGTTCTGGCTGGACATTCACCCCTTGCGCTAATTAAGGCGATTTCCGCAAAATTCCATACCCGTAGGTTGTGCTGACGATAGGAAGCACAACTTGCGCCGACGTTTGGTTGTGCCGCGCACGGCTCGGCACAACCTACGCCATTGGTATGAAGGTTTCCGGAATTCGCCTAAAAACGTTCGACTTGAGAAAAAAGCAGGCGTTCTTCATGAACTCTTCCGGTAGGGTGGACGAGCGAGAGCGAAGTCCACTGAACCCTGCGCCAACGCTGGTGGACTGCGCTGCGCTTGTTCACCCTACGGCGCTTGTCGACCCTACAGATCCGATCAGCGACGTGGCCGGGTTTATGCGTGAGGCATCATCGGCACAAGCCGGCGCGGCTCGGGCATTGTGTCATGACAAGGACCGGACGCGCCCCTGACATCAGAACCTGACCTGCACCCGCCAACTCAGGATGGTCGAGCCCTCGGCGGGGACCGCAAGCGACCAGGAGGCGAGGTTCGATGCCTCTTTGGTGTGCGGTTGACTCTCCTTCTGCATGGTCCAGTCGCCCGGGATCTGCTCCGTGACCTTGACGGTGACGGGGGCCTCTTTGGCGTTTTTGAGCTCCAGCTCGAACGCGGTCTCGTAGGCGTAATCGTAGGCGCTGGTGCCGGCGAGCTTCTTGAACTCGATCTGGCGGCGCCGTGCGGACACGTCGAAGCTCTCGCCGAGCTTGAGCGTGACGGTCTCGTTCTTCGGGGTATGGTCGAGGGCGTCTTCGCCGACGAATTGAGCGTTGCCTCGGCTGTCCTTGGCGTAGACGCGCATGATGCCTTTCGGAAGCGGGATGCCGAGGTTGCCGTCTTTGTTTTCGAAGCGCAGTGTCGCGGCGACCGGCAGCTTGGTCCAGCCGTCCGAGGTGCGGGACTGGTAAGTATAGGGTTGACCGCTGACGACCAGCTCGCGCGTGACCGAAACCTGCGGTGCGCTCAACAGCGCGACCTGCTTGGTCTGGTTGTTCAGGATGTCGGTGGGGCGGGGCAGGGTGTAGAGATGGTACTCGTCCAGACTCTCCTCGACCGGCATCGGGGGCGCTGCGTCCATGACCATGCCGCGTGCCATCATCGGCATGGGCATCTCCTCCTCGACCTGATTGACCTCGCCTGCCACCAACTGCACTTGGGCGCCGCGATAGGCGATGCCGCTCTGGTTGGTCAGGGTGACCCATCCGTTGATGTCCATCTGCGCGCCGTCGGCGGAGAGATCGGCCACATAGTCCGCCTTCCAGGCGAGTCCACCGGTGAGATAGGACAGCTCGAAGAGACCTTCGCCACCGGTCGCGGCATTCAGATGCAGAACGAGTGTAGGCTGATCACGCAGATCCGCCGGCACGTCCGGGAAGGCGAGATGGCCGACCACCGTGGTCTCGATCCGATCGGCATAGCGCAGGACGGGCGCCGGATTCGCGGCGAGGACGATGGCGTCCTCGATCTCCTGCTGGCCGGCATCGTTGGTGCGGATCACCTGCACGGTCCGCCCGACATACTTTTGCAGCAGGCTCTCGGGCGTGAGCAGATCGAAGTCGAAGTTCTGCTCCAGCAGGCCGACCGAAAGTGTCCCCGAGGTCTCGGTGAGCAGGGCGGTCTCGGGTCGGATGCGTTGGGAGACGTTGCGCCATGCGAGACGGTTCTCGGCCGCGTTCAAGGTGACGCGTCGGCGGTCCTTCACCAGGGCGAGATCCGAGTTGTAGATGGTGACCGCGAGCGCCTCTTGGGCGTTGTTGTCGATGCGTTGTTCCTGATCCATGGCGGCTCCGATTGTGGCGAACATCATGAGACTCGTCGCGATGCCGGCGAGTAGGGGTGCGGTCGAGGGTGAACGATGGGGTCCGAAAAGAGATGGTGTTGTAGGCATGGTGTGCTCGTCGTGATCGGTGCTCGGCAGAAGTTGCTGGCTAAGATCGCTTGGCTGCAGCGCGAATTGTCCTGTGGACATAGGCCATCTTGTCGATGGCCGGCTGCGGCAGGACGAATGGGTAAAGGTCTTGCTGGCCCATGCTGCGATTCAGACTGTTGATCGCGTACGTGAGGGGCAGCCAGTGCTCGATCATCGGCTGAAAATCCTTCAGATCGTAGGGGTCGAAGTCGGGATCCGAGACCGCACGGCTTCCGTCCGGAAGCGGCCATTCGACCTCGATGCCGAAATGCCCCGCGGTTTCCAGAGTGTCGACGATGTGCATGTAGTGCGCCCAGGTCTCTGCCCAGTCTTCCCAAGGGTGGGCGCTGGCGTAAGGCGTGATGAACCGATCCTGCCAGTCAGCGGGTGGACCGGCGTCGTAATAGCGTTGCAGGGTCTCGCCGTAATCGGTCTGCTCGTTCCCGAACAGCGCGCGAAAGTCCTCCAGCCGCCCGCCGTCGAGGACCAGGGTGTCCCAGTAATAGTGGCCGATCTCATGGCGGAAGTGGCCGATCAGGGTGCGGTACTGCTCGTCCATATCCAGCCGCGCCCGCTCGCGCAGCGACGGGTCGGCCTCGTTGATATTGATGGTGATAAGCCCCGAGGCGTGGCCGGTCATGACCGGTTGATCGGGCGGCGCGTCTTCGCTGCTGAGGAAATCGAAGGCGAGACCCTGCTCGGGATTTTGTTGCCGTGTTTCGACCGTGAGTCCGAGCCGCAGCAGTCCGTAGGCCAAGCGCCGCTTGCCGCGCTCGATGCGCGCCCATTTTTCGAGGTTGCCAGGTCGCCCGAGGTTGGGCACGGTGCGATTAGGGGCGCAGGCGATACAGAACCGGACTGGACTATCCGCCGGCACCATCCAATTGCAGACGTCGTGCTCGGCGTAGTTGAGGCACTTTCGATAATGCCGCTTTGCGCCAGGACCGGGTTTGGATGCGGGAGCGAGTGCGCCGAACAGACGAGCGAAGAAGCCGGGAGGTCGGGCTCCGGTCGAAGGGGATGGGAGCGCCGCCGTCCAGATACCGTCTCCCGCAGCGACCAATGCCGAGAGCCGCATCTGATCGGGGAGGAAGCCCAAGGCGGCACCGCAACGTGTGCATCGGGTGTTTTCGAAGAAGACCGGCTGACCGCAAGACTGACAGACGAATGTCTTCATGATGGCGGTAGTTCCAGAGCTTTAATACGATGATACCGCGAGGTCCGTGGCCGGAGACCCGGACAGGGATCTCACCGCCGTCAGCCGAATCAGCGGCGGAAGGGCCTCGCTCATTCGGTCCAGCCGGCCTTGATCGTCACTCCAGCCATCGTGGCACTCGGAGCGGGTGTCATGAGCCCCGGAATGCCTTGGGTGGCCGGTCTTAATGAGCGATGCCGGTCCGGAAAAAGCGCCTTCGGCGCGGTTTCCGGGAGCGTCGCGCTCAGCCCGACCCCCGTTGGCCGTCGGGGCGGCGGAAGAGGACGACTACACGTCGTCGATCCCGGGGGTGTTGCCGCTTCGCGACGTCGCCGGCGCCGCTTCCGGCCGGTCGGATGAACAAGGCCGACGAAGGCGATCTCTCGGGCTACTTGAAGCGCGAGAAGGCGTCCATGAATGCCTTGCTCGTGGCTTCCCAAGCGGTTTCCATGCCCTTGCGCATGTCTTCCCACGCCGCTTCGCTCGCGTCGGTCATCTTGCTCAGCATCTCGCGGGCATCTTCCTGTTGTTGCCTCAGCCGCTCCATCTGCTCCTCGTAGTGCAGCTTGATTTCGGCCTGTGCACTCTCGGATTTGGCCTGCAATTTTTCCATGTCCGCGTCCCATTCGTCCATCTTGGCCTTCATCGTTTCGATGTAAACTTTGCGGTCGATCATTGTCGTTTCCTCCATCGAGATCTAATCAGGGCATGCACGGATTGCGCGTCGGAGTATTCCGCGTCGCCGTGCCGAAAGCAACCGCGTCCGACGAGGCCGTTCGGCGGATCAATCCGGCCGAGAACGATGCCCGTAGATGCGCGACAGCCTGTCAGGGTGGACGCCGAGTGTGTAGGCCAGTCGTAACGACCACATGAGTAGGATCGTGCGCACGACACCCTTGCTCTCCCAGCGCCGCCCCGAGGTGACGACGCGATCACGTACACATAGCGGTTGGCCGTGGCGCTTGAGTCGACGCGAGAGTGTGATGTCCTCCATCAAGGCGATCTTGGGATAACCGCCGACGCGCTCGAACAGGGCTCGGTCCACGAAGATCGCCTGATCTCCCGTGGCGATTCCGGTAAGGCGCGAGCGTTGGCTCATGCTCCAGGCGATGAGCGGGAGGAGCGGATGTCGGCCCTCGATCCGCACGTCGAAGCGGCCCCAGGACCGCCCGCTGCGCGCGAGCAGGTCGGGAAGTCGGAGCAGTGTCTCGATCGGCGCCCGCGTGTCGGCGTGCAGAAAGACAAGGAGATCGCCACGGGCCGCCGCTGCGCCTGCGTTCATCTGGGCGGCACGGCCGCGCGGCGCGCTCAGAACGCGGTCCGCATAGGGTACGGCAATACCGGCCGTGCCGTCCGGACTGTCCCCGTCGACGACCAGGATCTCACCGCCGGCCGTGCGGACGGGTGCAGTCTCATTCAGGAGCGCGACGATGCCCCGTGCCTCGTTGAGGGTCGGGATAATGACGGAGATGAGCGGAGGTTTACGCACCATTCGGGAAACGCCTCGTTCGTTTCGCTCGGCTGTGTCGGCGAAGGGTTCGTGCTAGGCTTCGAGTCGGGTCCGACACCTTTGCCAATGCCAATGACGCTATAGGGAATACGATGCCCGACGCCCTCAGAATACCGATCCTCGTCACCGGCGGTGCAGGCTACATCGGCAGCCATGCCTGCAAGCTTCTGCACCAAGCCGGCTATTGCCCCATCGTCTACGACAATCTGGTTTATGGCCATCGCTGGGCGGTGCGTTGGGGGCCTCTCGAGGAGGGCGACATCCAGGATCGCGCGCGACTGGATGCGGTGCTCGAGAGCCATCGACCCGCCGCGGTGATGCACTTCGCCGCATTTTGTTACGTCGGCGAATCCGTCAAGGACCCCGGCAAGTACTACCGCAACAATGTCGCCGGGACCCTGACGCTGCTCGAAGCGATGCGCGATCACGGCGTCGCCCCGCTCGTGTTCTCGAGTACCTGCGCCACCTATGGTGTCCCGCGCAGCGAGCGAATCGACGAAGACCACCCGCAGAACCCGATCAACCCCTATGGCGCATCCAAGCTCATGGTCGAGCGCATGCTCGCGGACTTCTCTACGGCCCACGGTCTGCGTGCGATCGCGCTGCGTTATTTCAACGCCGCCGGTGCGGATCCGGACTCCGAGATCGGCGAGGACCATGATCCGGAGACCCACCTGATCCCGCTCGCGATCGCGGCCGCCGCCGGAACCGGATCCGGACTCACCGTTTACGGTACCGACTACGACACGCCGGACGGGACCTGCATTCGCGACTACATCCACGTCGCCGATCTCGCCCAAGCACATCTTCGGGCCCTCGACGCATTGCTCGGCGGGGCGCCGAGTCGGGTCTACAACCTGGGCAACGGACAGGGCTTCTCGGTGCGCGAGGTCATCGCGGCCACCGAGCGGATCACGGGTCTGACCGTACCCGTCGAATTCGGCGCGCGCCGCGCCGGCGATCCGCCGCGCCTCGTCGGGGATGCGAGCCGCATCCGCGGCGAGCTCGGTTGGGTGCCAGCGTATGCGAGCCTCGACGCCATCATCCGCACTGCGTGGGATTGGCACCGCGGGCCGGCCTTGGAGCGAAAGGGCGTGAACTAAACCGCGCCAGGCGCGGTATGCGTTGTTTTTGGATGGGATCGGCCCCGGCAGACTTAACGACCGTTCGAGGCAGCGCGGTCTAAAGTGGCGTAGGTTGTGCCGAGCCGTGCGAGGCACAACCAAACGCCGGCGCAAGTTGTGCCTCCTATCGTCAGTACAACCTACGGGTATGGCAATTCCCGGAAACCACCTAACCCCGGTGTCGCCGACATCGCAGCGGATCGTCGACCGGGGGCACGAGGCGCAAGAGCGGATGTCCGTCCTGCGCCTCCCAGACTACTCTGCATCAATGCTCATGCCCGACATAGAGCCGGGTGAGCGCCTCGCGATAATCGGCCAGAATCTTGGCCCGCTTGAGCTTCATCGTGGGGGTCATGCGGTCGTTCTCGATGGACCAGGGGCAGGCCGCCAAGGCCACGCGGCGGATCTTGGCATGACCGGGGAAGCCGGTGAGCCGGCTCTCGATCCTCTTGTGCAGGATGGGCTCGAGTCGGCCGTCGGCATCGGCGACCATGGGGTCGGCCGGTAGCCCTTCGGCCTTCGCCACCTCTGTGAAGACATCCGGGTTCAGCACCACGAGCGCGCTCAGGAAGGGGCGTCCCTCGCCGATGACGAGGACCTGCTCGAAGAGCGGGTCGCCGGTGATGGCCATCTCGATATCCGCGGGCGGGACCTTCTCGCCGTTGGCGAGCACCAGGATGTCCTTGATGCGGCCGGTGATGAAGAGGTGGCCGTCTTGGACGCGCACTTGGTCGCCGGTCTTGAGCCAACCCTCGGCGTCGAGCACCTGGGCGGTTGCCCGCGGCTGTTTCCAGTAGCCGGACATGACGCCTGGCGAGCGCACGATCAGCTCGTCCAGATCGCCGACCCGATACTCGAGTCCGGGCAGCGGCCGGCCGACGCTCTCCGGGATGTTGTCTTCGAGCGGACTGACGCTGATGACGGGACTGGTCTCGGTGAGTCCGTAGCCCTGCACGAGCGGGACGCCGAGCGCGATGAAGACCCTTGCGATGTCCGGTGCCAGGGGTGCGCCGCCGCAGACCGCAACCCGCAGTCGTCCGCCGAAGCGCGCGCGGATCTTCACGCCGACCAGGTGATCGAGCAGCGGGGCCGCCAAGAGGCCCGGGTGCCAGCTCGCCCGGCCTTGGCTGTGCTCGAAGCGATTCCAGCCGATGTTCACCGCCTTCTCGAACAGCCGGCGCTTGAGCGCGGATTCGCCGTCGAGCCGTTCGCGCAGCTTCGCATCGACGCGCTCGAAGATGCGCGGGACCGCGATCATGACGGTCGGTCGGATCTGCAGCAGATCCTCGGCCAATTGCGGGATCGACCGCGCAAAGGCGACGCTGCAGCCGGCCATGATCGGCAGGACGCAGCCACCGGTTCGCTCGAGCGTATGCGAGAGCGGCAGGAAGGAGAGGAAGCGATCATCGGGTCGTGCGGGAATGAGCTTGAGCGACGCCTCGGCGTTCCAGAGGATGTTGCGGTGGCTGAGCATCACGCCTTTCGGGTGTCCGGTCGTGCCGGAGGTGTAGACAATGGTCGCCAAGGCATCGGGGTTGTCGACCCGATCGATGGGCCGATGATCGGTCGGGGTCAGCGCCTCGCCGAGCCAATCGCCGACTGCCCGCGTGCCTTCGGGCAGTGCCGCATCGGCCGGTTCGAGCACCAGCCGGCGCTTGAGCTCGGCGAGCGTTGGATCGATGGCGGACAACTTGGCACGTTGCTCGGCAGTCTCGAGCAGCAGGAGTCGCACACCGGCGTCGTCCAGGATGTGCCGGACCGCCTCCGCCCGGTCGTCGGGATAGAGCGGCACCGTGACCAGGCCCAGGCCGAGCGCGGCCAGGTCGAAGGCGACCCATTCGCGCCGATTGCGCATCATGATGGCCACACGCTCGCCGGGGGAGAGACCTTCGCGCGTCAGGGCCGCCTGCCAATGAGCGACCGCCCGGGCGGTGTCGCGCCAAGTGGTTTCGATCCAGGTCTGCGCGCGGTCGTCGTACTGAAGGTAGGCGACCGCATCCGGGGTGCGCGCGACACGTTCGAGCAAGAGGCCGCAGAGGCTGCCTGCATCCTTGGCCGAGATGAGATCGAGCCGGCGTTTCGAGACGCCTGTCGTTGCGGTTTTATCGAACAGCAACATGTCAGTGTCCTCCTCGATAGAGCCCGGCCGGGGTCAACTGCCAGCCACGCTCCGGTCTGAAGTGGCGGCCATGGTCGCGTTGGAGCGCATCGAGGCGCTCGCGCATGCGCTCCCAGCCGCCTTGGGTGATCTCGTGAAGCGGGCCGCCGCGGTGCGGGGCGAAGCCGGTGCCGAAGACGACGCCGGCGTCGAGCAGATCCGGATCCTCATCGGACAGGGCCTTGAGGCGTTCCTGGAGATGGAAGAGGCGCCGCAGGTTCGTCGAGGTCTCGCCGAGCAGCAGCTCGGGTACGCGTCGGGCCTCGCCGTCGAGCAGACCCTCTGCGTTCTCGCCGTTGGCGCGCCAGTGCTCGATCAGGGCGAAGGGGGCAGGGTAGTGCTCCTGTCTTACCTTGGCCGCCGTTCGGAGGGTCATCCGGCGCGCGATCCATCCGTGCACCGGAGGGAGATTGGGCCGACGCGGCAAAAAGTACGCCCGGCTTGGTGAGGGTGCGGCGCGAATCAGATCACGAGCGCCTGTCTCCAACTGGCGTTGCGGGTGGACTCGATCGACCAGACCCATCCGTTGGACTTGGCGGGCCGAGTAGGTTTTGCCGGTCAACATGGCTTGCATGGCGGGGATGGGGCCAAGCGTGCGGATTGCGCGCGAGGTGCCGCCGTAGCCCGGAAAGATCCCGAGTCGCACCTCGGGGAAGCCGAGCTTGGTCGCGGGGTCGTCGCTCGCACTACGGTAGCGACAAGCGAGTGCGAGCTCCAGGCCGCCGCCGAGACAGATGCCGTGAATCAGGGCCAGTGTCGGGATCGGCACGGCCTCGATGCGGGCGAACAGGGCGTGGACTCGGCGGATCTGGCGCTCGGCTTCCGCGAGATCGGTGAGTCGCATGAGCTCGCCGACATCCGCGCCGGCGATGAATCCATTGGGTTTGCGCGAATGGATGATGAGTCCCCTGATCGGATGCGACTGGGATCTCGACGCGATCCCTGTTTCGAGTCCGCTTGCGATCTCCTCCAGGCGCGCCTCCAACGCATCCAGTGCAGCGATCGAGAGCAGGTTGACGGCGTGCGACGGGTCGTCGATGCCGAGCCTGCAGATTCCGTCCGCGGCGTCTTGCTCGATCGTCCAGAGGGTCTTCATGGCACACCTCCTTCCGCTCGAAGCAGCAGGGCGCCGCCCTGACCGCCTCCGATACAAAGACTTGCAACGCCCTGGGTCAGCCCTCGACGCTTCATGACCGGGGCGTGGCTCATGGCGTCGGTGCCGCCCGCGAGGGCCAGATCCGCCCCGCCCGAGGCGATTGACTGCGCGGCGCTATCCAAGGCCTGGAGCACGGATGCGCAGTTGCGCTGGACCGTCCAGGCCGGGGTGCGCTCGCTGCAGCCGAGGCGAAGTGCAGCGATTCGGGTGACGTTCATCTCCTCCGGGCTCGGCACCGCGCATCCTAAGATGACCTCGTCGATCGCCTCCGCCGGGAAGGGCTGGCGCAGCAGGAGCGGACGGCCGGCGCCGACCGCAAGATCCGCCGCCGAAAAGGGTCCGGGGACACCGCGCGTCTTCAGAAAGGGTGTGCGGCGGCCGTCGATCAGATAGACAGGTCGGGTGTTCGCTTGTGTGCGTTTGCTCATCCTGTCCTCCGTTCGGATTAGGCCGCGGCTCTGGATTCAACCTCCAGCGCATCGCTCGGCCCCTCGAAGTGCAGGCCCGTCGGGAAGCTGATGAGCCTTAGGAGGCGCGCGACCCCGCGCCGAGGGAAATTCCGCCAAAGCGCGACCAGCGCCTCCTGGATGCCGATCCGGTGGTCCGCCATGGCCCACTCGACCAGATCACGGTCGGCCTCAGGTCGGCCCTGGTCCTCGTAGTGTTTGAGCGTGCAGGAGGCCATGAACAGCAGGCTCAGAATGTCGCCGAGCCGCGCGGAGAGACGCTCGCGCCGCTTCAGGCTCCTGCCCAAGGTCATCATGGCGCGATCCGCATTGAGTGCGAAGACGCTGCTCAGCCAGTCAAGCCGCTGATAAGGGTCGCGACCGGTACCAAGGTGATGTAGCGCTTCTCGAAATCGATTCGGATCCCGAGCGTGGGGCGGCCCTTGAAGACGCCGTGACAGGCGACCCCGATGTCCGGTGTCGAGGCCGCGTCGCTGCCGGCCTTCGGTCCGATCAGTCCAAAGCAGGGGGTCTCCTCGCCGCTCGCCAGACGCGGGAGCCAGCGGTCGCGCTGAGCCTCTGTGCCGTAGCGCTGCAGCAGCTCGGCCGGACCCAGGCTGTTGGGCACCATCACGGTCACCGCGGCCGTGATGCTGCGACTGGCGAGCTTCATGACGATCTCGGAGTGGGCCAGCGGCGAGAAGCCGAGTCCGCCGTAGCGGGTCGGGATGACGAGTCCGAAGAGACGCTCGCGCCGGATGAAGGACCAGACCTCGGGCGCCAGATCCACATCCTCGTGCGCCCCGCGATGCCCCGAAGCGGACAGGAGGCGAGGAATTGGCCATGTTTTCATGTCCTCGATGGTGGCATAGTGTATCGACATTGAAGATACGGAGGAGGTCAAAATGCATGTCACCGTCAAGAAGTGGGGCAACAGCGCATCGGTGCGCATACCTGCGGCCATCATGGAAGCGGCTCATCTGAAGCTGGATGAAACCGTGGACATCCGCGAAGAGGGTGGCTGCATCGTGATCGAGCCGGTCCGCACCGCGAGATACGACTTGGCCCAATTGCTGGCCGGCATTACGCCTGCGAACCTGCATTCCGAAGTCGATTTTGGTGTACCCGTCGGCAAGGAAGCCCTTTGATGGCCGGGCGCTATGTGCCCGAGGCCGGCGACATCGTGTGGCTGCATTTCAACCCTCAAGCCGGGCATGAGCAGGCCGGTTACCGCCCGGCGCTGGTCGTCAGCCCTTCGTCCTACAACAGCAAGACCGGGCTGATGTTGTGCTGCCCCACGACAACTCAAATCAAGGGCTATCCATTCGATGTCATGATCGCGGCTGATCGTCCGAGCGTTGCCTTGGCGGACCAGGTCAAGAGCCTCGATTGGGTGGCTCGCAAGGCGCAACACAAAGGGCGGGTTTCTGCCACCGAGCTGAATGAAGTCAGGGCGAAGATCCTGGCCCTGTTGGGCTCGGAGCTCCAACAATGAATCAGATCGCTTGGACGACGTTGTGCCGGTGCTCCAAGCGCTGCAGCTCGTCGTGATTGCCTGGCGTTCGGCAGTGAAGAGGCGGCGGATACGGGTCCGCGCGCCCACGGCGAAGGCACGTACGACTCTGCTTGGGCGCGATGCGGCGAGATCCTCGTTGCTCAGACGAAGGAACCCATCAAGCGGCCGCTGGCCCTTGTGGTTGCGGCGACGTATTATCGGCAGGTGCGCCGGGGTCATGAGACGTCGTGACACCGACCCACAGGAGACCGGAAAACGCGGTAAACACAACGTCTGGTGTTCATGGAAATCAATCGGAGCGATCTGAGATGAAAGTAAAAGAGACGATCACCATTGCGGCTTCGGCCTTGGCCTTGATCCTGTCGACCGGCGTCGCCGCCGAGAGTGCAAAGGCACTCGAAAAGGCACACGAGAAGGCCGAATCGGACCTGACGCTCGACCCCGCGCACGCGAAGGCGGAAGCTGATCTGAAGACGATGGACGCCAAGGGAGAGAAGAAGCTCGACGCGGCCCATGAGAAAGCCGAAGAGCACCTCAAGGCCATGGACGAGAAGAAGTAGGCAGAGACGACGCCGGACCGGTTTCGGTTCGACGACTCCGTCCGCCGGATCATTCGGCCGGGCGGAGTCCGTCCAAAAGCAGATCAAGTGGCCATCTGCGTAGACCACGTCTGTTGGGCCGCCGATTCAAAGAGCCTCTTCGTTTGGCAAGGCGCATCGGCCACGCGCGCAGCCAGGCAAGCAACCTCGCCGTGTCGGGCTGGTCGCGCGCCAGTGCCTTCTCCACGAAGACCGAGACATCGTCAACCAGCAACAACACCGGGGCCTCGGACAGCCGCTCATGCGCGCGATCGAAGAACGCCTCTCCATCCGCTTTGCTGCCTAGTCTGATCGACATTGCACTGGTGACCCTTTGGTACAGGACGGCGATGTCATAGCGTCAAAAATAAGGCACGTCAATTTTGTCGTGGTTTGATAATCGATTGGAAATCCGGAGACAGCGCTTTTGATTCTCGCGGGATATCCGGCGATTTGGCAGTACCTTCTCCGGCCACAATGGATTTGCTTCTCGGCCGCGCAGAGAATGCACCCATGACGACCGAACGAGACGCGCCATTTCAGAGCTCCGCACGCGCTCGCCGACGCGCGATAAGGGCACTTCTTGTCATCGGTCTCGTCTGGCTGTCGGTGATTCGCGGGGTCGTCGCCGAGGACAGCCGTGCGGATCTGCTGACCCCGGACGAGCGTGCCTGGCTGCACGCGCATCCGCGAATTCTGCTCGGCGTCGGTGCCGAGTGGGCGCCCTGGGTGATTCCGGTCGGGGAGGGGCGCATCGCCGGATTCGCCGTCGATCATCTGCGGTTGCTTGGCGACAAGCTCGGTATCGAGATCGGGCTCGAGGCGGGTCCTTGGCATGAGATGGTTGCCGCGGCCGAGGAACGCCGGCTCGATGGCCTGACGTTGGCTGCGCCGCTGCCCGAGCGCGGCGATCGCTTTCTGTTCACGGAGGACTTCCATACCGTTCACCTCTTTCTTTACCTGCGCGACGGCGACCCTCTGCCGCTGCCGGGGCTCGCTGGGTTGAACGGCCGGCGGGTTGGCTATGTGCAGGAGGTCTTGCGCGAACGCACGCTGCTGGCCGGGGAGTCGTCCATCGAAGCGGTTCCGCTGCCGAGCCAAGCGGAGCTGGCCGAGGCACTGCTCACGGGGGTGGTGGATGCAGCCATCGGCTCGTACGCCTTGGAGTGCTGGCGAGCGAGCAATGGCGTGCTTGGCTTCGGGCCGAAGCGGATGCTGTCCGAGGGCCCCGCGCGGTTGGGGATCTCGATCCGCAAAGACTGGCCGGAGCTCGTCGGCATCCTGAACAAGGGGTTTTCGGCCATCACCGCCGAGGAATCGGCTGTCCTGCATCGACGTTGGTTCGGGCGCGCCGATGTCTTCACGGGCGGTCCGGTGCCGATCGGCTTGAGTGCCGAGGAGAAGAGGTGGATCGCTAACCATCCCGTGCTGCGGGTCGGCATTGATCCGACGTGGGCGCCGATCGAGTTCTTCGACGAGCAGCGCCGACCGCAGGGGATCTCGGTCGCCTATATCAGGCTGGTCGCCGAGCGTCTCGGCCTGCGGCTCGAGTTCGTCGATGCTCGGTCCTGAGCAGCGGCCGTTGCGCAGTTCCACCGACGCCAACTCGACCTTCTTCCGGCGGTGGCGGCGACCAGCTACTACATCGGCGCGTCCGGCCTCACCGAGATCAAGGTGCTCGGGGAGACCCCGTTCGTCTATCGCTTGGGGATGGCGGTGCATCGGGACGAGCCCTTGCTGGCGGCCATCCTGCAAAAGGGCCTGGATGCAATCCCGCGTCACGAGAGGGATGCGATCTACCACGACTGGATCTCGATCCGGTATCACGTCGAGGCGGACTGGGGTCTCTTGTTGCGGGTCGTTGCGGGTGCTGCGCTGCTGCTTGCGATCATCGGTTGGTGGGCGTTCAGTCTCGCCCGCGAGGTGCGCCGCCGTCGCCGGGCCGAGGCCGCGCTCGCCGTGGCGATGCCGGGTCTCGGCGGTATCGAGGCAGCCGAGGCGATTCGCGTCCGATCTCCCCGAACCCGGATCGTCGCCGTGTCGATGTATGGCGATCTCCATTATCGCAAACGGATGCTCGCCGCCGGTGCCGCCGCCTATGTCCTCAAGAACGAGGCAGGCGCCGATCTGATCGCCGCGATTCAGGCCGTCCTGCGGGGCGAAACCTTCATCAGCCCCTCGCTGGCATCCCCGAGCCAGGGTCGGGATGCACTTCAGTCAGAGGGCTGTCCCGATCTGGATCAGGCTGCGCTGACCGGGCGCGAGCGCGAGGTGTTGGAACTTCTGGTCCGCGGCAGACGCACCAGGGAGATCGCCGCGGAGCTCGGCATCAGCACCAAGACGGTCGAGACCTATCGCGGTCGCCTCATGGCCAAGCTCGGAATCGACAACCTGGCCGGTCTCGTCATGTTCGCGATCCGCGCCGGGATCGCACCGCTGGAGTGACACGACCTTGCACATCAAAGCCGTGTCGGGAGATCCCCGACGGGAATTCCCTGATTCCTTTCGCTCCCGGAGCAGCTGACCCACGTCTACAGCAACGGGATCCGGATCGGCGTGGCGACCTGCTCGACCGGTAAACCCGGCCATGAGACACCGACCGGGGTGTTCACGGTGCTGGAAAAGGACAAGGACCATCAGTCCTCGACCTACAACAACGCGCCCATGCCGAACATGAACCGCCTGACCTGGGACGGGATCGCGCTGCATGCCGGCAAGCTGCCCGGGTATCCGGCATCGCACGGGTGCGTGCGACTGCCTTACGCCTTCTCGGAGAAGCTCTGGACGGTGACGCATCCGGGCACGCCGGTGATCATCGCCGGATCACACTCGGATCCCTGGGAATTGACGCATCCGGGTTTGGTGCTCGGTGCCTATGCGGAGCAGGAGCTCGAGGATGCCGTCGCGGGTTTGGACGGAAAACGTCATCCCTCCGACTGGCAGGCGGCATCCGAGTATCCGGTGACCACCGTGATCGCTTCGACGGCGGACGGCAGGATCGACCTGATCGAAAACGGCCGCGTCGTCGCCGAAGGTCGCGTCTCCGTGAAGGGCTCGGGCGGCACGCTCGGGTCGCACGTCTTCATCCTCAAGGGGACCCACGATGCCGCAAAGGGTCTCTCCTGGCAGGCCATCAGCCATCATGAGAACGCAGGCGCAATGGTCTCGGGCGGCAGCGGATCGGAAGAGTCCGTGGTGTCCAGGCTCAAGGCGGACGATGCGTTCCAGCGCGCCATGAAGAAGAGCATGCATCCGGGCATGGTCATGATCGTGACCGACAACCCGCTGCACCCGGATCGCCGATCCGGTCAGGATTTCGTCATCATGACCAGTGCTTGAGGGGCTCGACGACGAGATAGCGGCGGCGAGGGCGACCGCCACTTCGACGGTCGACGAACATGCCTCATCCGACGCCGTTTCGGGGGCTTAGGGGCTTCTCCGTCGGGGTTCTCCCAAAAGGGATCGATCGCGGTGAATGTTCGGCCAAAGGCGCGAATCGGCGCTGGCCATGGCTTGATCCTTGTGCCAGGCTTGGTTCGAGCGAGGTCGATCCGGGTCCGTCCACGGCAGTGAGGGATCGCGGGTGGACCTTTGTCATCCGGAGTTTCGAGCCGAGGCGGATCAAGTGTGAACGACCGGCAGCCGACACTCTCGCGTCTCGTCTGGGAGACCCGCTATCGGGCCGAAGGCGAGGCCAGTCTCGACGCGACTTGGTACCGGGTTGCGTGCGCGCTGGCGTCGGTCGAGCCGGCCGAGTGGAAGATTTGGGCGGCGCGGTATCTGGACCTGCTGAAGGGGTTTCGGTTTCTACCGGGCGGGCGGATCCTCGCCGGGGCCGGCGTGGATCGGGACCTGACCCTGTTCAACTGTTTTGTCATGGGTCCGATCCCGGACGACATGTCGGGCATCTTCGAGTCGCTGCGAGATGCGGCCCTAACCATGCAGCAGGGCGGGGGCGTGGGTTGCGACTTTTCCACGCTGCGTCCCGCCGGTCTGTGCGCCCAGCGCGTCGGGGGCACGGCCTCGGGGCCGGTGTCCTTCATGGGCCTGTGGGACAGCATGTGCGCGACCCTGCTCTCCACCGGCGTGCGCCGCGGTGCCATGATGGGGACGTTGCGCTGCGACCACCCCGACATCGAGGTCTTCATCGACGCCAAGCGCGATGCGAAGGGGCTGCGCAACTTCAATTTCTGGGTGTTGGTGACGGATGGCTTCATGCATGCGCTGGCCGCGGACGCGCCCTGGGATCTGGTGTTTCCGGTCGAGCAGATGGCGCATCGGGATCATGCCGGCTTCCAAGGCCGAAGAATCCGTGTCTGGCCCGGCTGTAATGCTCCTGTTGTCTGTGCGGTTCTCCGCACCCTGCCGGCGCGCGCGCTCTGGACGCGCATCATGCTTGCCGCCTACGACGCCGCCGAGCCCGGCGTGCTCTTCATCGATCGGATCAACGCCGAAAACAACCTGGCCTACCGCGAGCGCATTTGCGCCACCAATCCCTGCGGCGAGATCCCCTTGCCGAGGTGGGGCGCCTGCGATCTTGGCGCGCTCAATCTGACCGCCTTCGTGCGGGAACCCTTCGAGGAGATCGCGTCGCTCGATCTGGACGCCCTTGCGGATGCGGCGGCTGTCGCGACCCGGATTTTGGATGCAGTGATCGATCTCTCGCACTTTCCGCTCCCCGCGCAGGCCGAGCAGGCGCGGGGGAGTCGCCGCATCGGTCTGGGGATCACCGGCCTAGCCGACGCGCTTGTCATGTTGGGATTGCGTTACGACAGCCCGGCCGCGCGCGATCAGGCGGCAGCGGCGATGCGCACGGTCTGTCATGCGGCCTACCGATCCTCGGTTGCCCTTGCCGTCGAGAAGGGTCCGTTTCCGTACCTGGTGCGCGATGCCTATCTGGCGGCGCCCTTCGTGCAGCGGTTGCCCGAGGATATTCGCGCCGGTATCGCCTCGGGCGGGATCCGCAACTCGCATCTCACCGCGATTGCGCCGACCGGAACCATCAGCTTGCTCGCAAACAACCTCTCGAGCGGCATCGAGCCGGTCCTCTCTCGGGTGCAGTATCGGCGAGTCCATACGGGCGCGGGTCGATCGGACCGGTATCGGGTCGAGGATTATGCCGGACGGCTCTGGCGCGAGCGCTTCGGTCGGCAGCCCGGACCGCCGGCCTTCGTCGCCGCGCACGAGGTGGCGCCGGAGAACCATCTCGCAATGCAGGCGGCCCTTCAGCCCGATGTCGACAACGCCATCTCAAAGACGATCAATGTGCCGGCAGGGATCCCGTTCGCGTCGTTCGAGCGGCTATATCGGCGTGCCTACGACCTAGGGCTGAAGGGCTGCACGACCTTCAGGCCCAACCCGGTGACCGGCGAGATCCTGAGCGAGGCGATGGATGGTCGGGCGCCCGACGCGCCGGGTCACTGCTGCGGATCGGAGCGGGACAAGGACTGACGCATGTCCTTCCACCCCGCCGTCAAGCCGCTGATGCAGCCGGTTCGCCCGGCGATGGTGCTGCACCATCTGGGTCAGATTGCGCTGATTCTGGCGATGCTCTTCTCGGTGCCGTTGGTCTTTGCGGCGGCGACCGGCGACTGGGAGCTGGCGTGGCGCATCCTGCTCGCCGCCCTGCTGCCGGCCTTGGCGCTCGGCGTTTGTGCTCGGATCCGCCCGAGCGACCGGCCCCTGCAGGCGAACGAGGCGCTGGTCATCACGGCCTTGACCTTCATCATCGCAGCGGCGCTCATGACCTATCCGCTCACTGCGGAGGGTCTGTCGCCTTTGGATGCCTGGTTCGAGTCGGTCTCGGGCGTGACCACCACCGGTCTCAGTCTGGTTCCGAACCCGGAGCTCCGCTCCGATGCCTTCCTCTTCACGCGCGCCTGGATGCAGTGGTTCGGCGGCTTGGGTATCGTCGTTTTGTCGCTCGCCCTGGCCTTCGGGCGGACCGAGGACATGCGTCGTCTGGCCGACGCCGGGGCGGACGAGGAGAGCTTGGCCGAAGGGACACGGATCCACGCCCGGCGTGCCTTTACGATCTATGTGCTGCTCACGGTCGCCGGCTTGCTGCTGGTCCTGCCGACGGATCTGCCGCCCTTCGACGCCCTTATCCATACGCTGGCCGCCATCTCGACCGGCGGGTTCGGCGGTGTCTCGGACAGTCTGGCCGGCTTCGGGCGAGGCGCTCATTTCGCCCTCTTTGCCGTTTCGCTGCTCGGCGCCTTACCGCTCTTTTTGTACTACAGGGCTTGGATATCCGGCCCCGTCTCCCTGAGATCTGATCCCGAGCTTCGGGCACTGATCATCGCCGTTGGGCTGGTGACCTTTCTGCTCTGGTGGCTCGGGGGCCTGTCGCCGGCGGACGCGCTGCTCCAGGCCGGCTCCGCCCAGACCACGACCGGATTTGCGACGCTGGATCTGAGCGAGCTGGATCCGGCGGCCAAAGGTGTTCTAATCCTGTCGATGGCCACCGGCGGCGGTGTCGGCTCGACCGCCGGCGGCATCAAGCTCCTGCGCCTGCTGATCCTGATCCGCATGATCCAGCTCGCCGTGATGCGCGTTCAACTGCCGCGTCATGCGGTGGTCCAGCCGGCGATCGGCGACCGGACCCTCGGCGGCCTCCAGATCGAGCATGCCCTGGTACTGATCCTGCTGTTCGTGCTGCTGGTGCTCGGGTCCTGGATGGCCTTTCTCGTCGCTGGCTATCCGGCGCTGGATGCGCTCTTCGAGGTGGTCTCGGCCACGGCGACGGTCGGCCTGTCCGTGGGCATCACCGGCCCCGACCTCGAGCCCGAGCTCAAGCTGCTGCTGAGCCTGAACATGCTGGCCGGACGCCTGGAGATCATCGCCTTGCTGGTTCTGCTGTTTCCGGGGACTTGGTACAAGCCTTGATCGGCGGTCGTCGCGAAGCGACGTTCCCCGGGATAGACGACTTGCAGTCGTCATCTGCCAAGCGTCCTGAGTACCGGCGGGGTTGCGCTCCATCCGAACCTCAGGGGCGTCGCGCCGACTGAAGAGGACGACTGCAAGTCGTCTATCCCGGGAGGTGTCGCCGCTTCGCGACGAACGTTGGCATCACTTCCGGCCGAATCGTATGCGCAGTCGGGATGCTGATGTCCGGAAATCGACTAAAGTAACGGCTAACGGCTAACGGCTAACGGCTAACGGCTAACGGCTGTGGGCTCGCGGCTGAAGGCTGATCCCTTAACGAGGGACACGACATGCGATTTGTCTTCATCGGCAGCGGAACCCTCGCCGTGCTCACCGGGCGCATGCTCGCGGAGCGCGGTCACGAGGTCGTCATCGTCGAGCGTGATCCGGAGACGATCGAGCGGTTTCGCGACGAGCTCGACGTGGGTTTCATCCACGGCGACGGGACTCGGCCGGCGATCCTGCGCGAGGCGGACCCCGAGAATACCGATCTTCTCTTCTGCCTGACCCATGACGATCAGTCCAACATCATCGCCAGCCTGGTGGCGCGTTCCCTCGGTTACCGACGGGTCGTGACTAAGATCGAGGATCCGGACCTGGAGCACATCTGCTCAGAGTTGGGTCTGGCCGACTCGCTGGTGCCGATGCACACCGTCGGCCGCTACCTTGCCGACATGGCCGAGGGTCAGGACATCATCGCCATCTCCGATATCCTGCGCGGCGACACGCGGATCTTTTCATTCAAGGTCGACGAGGCGTCGGCGACGGTGCTCGAGGCGTTGGCGATTCCGGATATCGCACGGGCCATCTGCATCTATCGCAACGGCGAGGAACTGAAGTTCGCCGACCCGCAGACGCGTCTGCGTGTCGGTGACGAGGTCGTGTTGCTGACGCGGGCGCGGAGTCTGAAAACACTCCGCCAGCGCTTCGAGTAGGACCAGCTCGATCATTGTGCGTCGGCGCCAGGTTTTATGGTTCTTCCCTGTAGTGATGCACCCGGATGGTGCGATGTCCTGTCACGACGCAATCGCTACATAAGGCCTAGTTCAATATAGTTAAGGGGTTGGCACCGGGTCACGCCGAACGCAATGTTGGCGCGTTTCTTGACGCGTTTTGTCCGATATGGGCCATGTTGTGGGGTTCACGGAGATGCTGAAACAATTCGAATCCGGCGGCGCCGGTCAGATCCAGATGCAACGTGCGGGACAAGCGATGGCCTACCACGAGTTCTATCAGGACGACTTCCGGCCGCGCGATCACTACCGGCCGATGTGGGAGCATATCCAGACCACCGGTCAGCAGATCCTCGGGGCCAAGGCGCGCGACGCCCATCTGACCCTGCACACCGAAGGGGTCACCTTCACCGTCTACTCCAACGACGAGGAGGGGATCGAGCGGGTCTGGCCCTTCGACATCCTCCCGCGCATCATCACGGCGATCGAGTGGGCGCAGATCGAGGCCGGACTCAAGCAGCGCATTCGTGCGTTGAACCTTTTTCTGAAGGACCTTTACCACGGTCAGCGGATCCTCAAGGACGGCGTCGTGCCGCCCGAGCTGATCTACCGGGGCAAGGATTTCCGGCGCGAGATCATGGATATCACCCCGCCGCACGACATCTACACCCACATCAGCGGGGTCGATCTGATCCGCGACGAGGACGGTCGCTATCTGGTGCTCGAGGACAACCTGCGCACGCCCTCCGGCGTGTCCTACATGATCGAGAACCGGATCGTGGAGCGGCGCATTCTGCCCGAGTTTTTCGCCCGCTATCGGGTTCGTCGGGTCGAGCATTATCCCGCGCTGCTGCTGCAGGCGCTGCGTCATCTCTCGCCGCGCGGCGCCGAGGACGCGACCATCGTCGTCCTCACGCCCGGCATCTTCAACTCGGCCTATTTCGAGCACACCTTTCTCGCCAAGGAGATGGGCGTGGAGCTGGCCGAGGGGCGTGATCTGGTCTGCAAGAACGACAAGGTCTATCTCAAGACGACGCAGGGTCTGCGTCAGGTCGACGTCGTCTACCGGCGAGTCGACGATGACTTTCTCGATCCGCTGGTGTTTCGCTCGGACTCCGAGCTGGGCGTGGCCGGGATCATCAACGCTTGGCGGGCCGGCAACGTCGCCTTGGCCAACGCACCGGGGGCGGGCATTGCCGACGACAAGGCGGTCTATGCCTATGTGCCCGACATCATCCGCTACTACCTCGGCGAAACACCCATCCTGCCGAGTGTCCCGACCTACCAGATGACCGATCACCAGGACCGTCTGTACGTGCTCGACAACATGGAGAAGATGGTCATCAAGGCGGTCGCCGAATCCGGCGGCTACGGGATGCTGATGGGACCCTCGTCCACCACCGCGCAGCGCGCCGAGTTTGCCCGCAAGATCGAGGAGAACCCGCGCAACTATATCGCCCAGCCGGTCATCCAGCTCTCGCGCCACATCTGCTATCTCGACGGGGAGCTGGAGTCACGTCATCTCGATCTGCGTCCCTTCAGTATCTACGGCAGCGATATCGAGGTGGTCCCGGGCGGCTTGACCCGGGTCGCCATGACCAAGGGATCCTTGGTCGTGAACTCCTCGCAGGGCGGGGGCAGTAAAGACACCTGGGTGCTGGCCGATTAATGCTCAGTCGTATCGCGGAATCGCTCTACTGGATGACCCGGCACCTAGAGCGCGCGGACAACACCGCGCGCGTGCTGGACATCAATGTCGTCTACATGCTCGAGGCCGACGAGGGTGCGACCGAGGAGATGCAGTGGCGTCCCTTGCTCACCATCATGGGTGCCGATGAGCTCTACGAGGAGTTACACCCCGACGGGCGCGTGACGGTGCAGCGCGTCATCCATCTGCTCACGCAGGACCGCAACAATCCGGGCTCGCTCCTGCTCAGTCTCAAGCTCGCCCGCGAGAACGCGCGGGTCGTGCGCGATCGCATCTCGAGCGAGATGTGGGAGGCGCTCAACGAGCTGTGGCTCTCGGCTGACAAGCATCTGAAGACGACCCTGCAGCCTTGGCGTGCGGCCGAGTTCTACGCCTTCATCCATCGCCAGGTCGCGGCCTTCTTCGGTCTGACTCAGAGCACCATGATGCGCGGCCAAGCCTACGGCTTCATGGCGCTCGGCAGCCTCCAGGAGCGCGCGGACATGACCGCGCGCATCCTGGATACGCGCTATCATCTGCTGCTGCCGGATCTGAATCTCGTCGGCTCGCCGTTGGACTATTATCAGTGGGGCGCGCTGCTCAAGTCGCTCTCGGGTTTCGAGGCGTATCGCCGTCGGTATCAGGGTGGCATCCGTCCGATCGACGTGGTGGAATTCGTGGTGCTTGACACGGAATTTCCACGTTCGCTCGCCTACTGTGTGGACGGTATGGAGCGCGCGCTTGCACGCATCGGTCCCTTAACGGACGGAGTCGTGCCCGAGCGTCTCGCAGCACTGCATCGACACCTCGACGGCGCAACCCCCCAAGGGATCCTGGATCTCGGCCTGCACGAGTATCTCGATGACTTCCTCGGGCTTTTGGCCGATCTCGGCACGGCGTTGCAGACCGACTACTTCGAGGCGCACTTAGGGGATGATGCTCAGTGAGATATCAGATCGAGCGGGTTTGTCGGATCAACTTCGCGGCCCCGGCTCGCGAGCATCACGTCCAGATCCGCTTGGCGCCTTGGGACGACGAGAGTCAGTCGCTCCTGCAGATCCAGCTCTCGGTGGCACCCGACGCCGGTGTTGCCACCTGTCGGGACGGGTTCGGTAACCTCTCGCATCACTTCGCGGTGATGGGGGCACATCGCGAGCTTGCCTTCACCATGAGGGCCGAGGTGGAGACCCTTCGCGGCAATCCCTTCGACTTTCCGGTGATTGCGCAGGCACGCGAACGCGCCTGGATCGACGACTCCCTCCATCAAGCGCCGCGCCTCTGGGACTTCGTCCTGCATCAAGGGCCGCTCACCCCCGCGCTGCCCGAGCAGATCAGCGGACATCGGGTGCCGATTCTGCGCGAGGATCGACCGCTTCTGGCTCAGGTGCAGGAGGCGAGCGCCTGGATTCAGTCGGTGACGCCGTTCGACCCGGAGGTCGAGCGGCCGGTCACTGCACTGCCTGCGCTGTTCGACGCCGGGCGCGGCTGCGCCGCCGATCTGGCGCACCTCTTGATTGCCCTGATGCGGCAGTGGTCCATTCCGGCGCGATTCGTCTCCGGGTATCTGGATGCGAGCTATTTCGACCCGGACGATGAAGACCCACCGGGCACGGAGCCCCGCGAGCAGAGGCTCCACCACTGGGCCGAGGTCCTGATCCCGGGCGGCGGCTGGCGCGGCGTCGACCCCGCCATGGGGCTGCTCGCCGATGCGACCTACGTGCGCGTCGCCGTCGGGCGCGATGCAGGCGACGTGCAGCCGCTGCGCCAGACCTGCCGCAGCGACGGATCGGTACCGGAGCTCCAAGAAACCCTCGCCGTCACGCCTATTGAACCGCGTCCGGAGTGATCTGAGAAGATCTCGGATTGCGTCTTGCTTCGTCCGACCAAGAGAAGTCGGAGCGGACGCGGTTCAAGAATTTTAAGAGATTGTTTTTATTATCCTAAACCGCGTCGACTCCGGCGTTTCAAGAGTGCTTTGACCTCTCTATCGACTCGATGATCTCCGAGAGCACCGGACGCGGTTTAGCGCGGTTCAGTTCTGGACGCGCGAGGCCCGCGTCAACTCCGAGAACCGCACCCCCCGCAACCCGCCGATCTCCAGGCTCAGCCGCTCGATCTCGGCCGGCATGCCGCGGATGATGATGGTCTCCAGGCAGTTGTGATGGTCCATGTGCACGTGGGTCGTCGCGACGACATGGATGTACTGGCGATGCTGGATGTCGAGGATGTGCTGGGTGAGCTCGCGTTGATGATGGTCGTAGACGATGGTCAGCACGCCTGCGACCTCCAGGTCGCCGCGCTCCCAGGTTTCCTCCACGATCCGCTCGCGGATCAGGTCGCGCACCAGCTCGGAGCGTGAGGCGTAGCCCTTGTTGACCACGCGTCGATCCAGCTCTTCCAGCAAGGGGCGGGGCAGGGAAACGCTGAAGCGAATGGTCTCCTCGCGCACGGTTTCCTCGACAGTCGACATGTCGGGCCTCTCAGAAGTCATCGAAGCCGTCGAAGTCGCCCATATCGCCGTCATCCAGCACCTGTTGGTCGTATTCAGAATCCAGCCCCGGATCTTCGAGAGGTTCTTCGGCCGCCTGCGCCGCCTCGGCGGTGAAGAGCCCGGTCAGCAGGTTGGCCATCATGACGCCGCCTGCAACCGCAACTGCGGTCTGGAGTGCCGATCCCAGGAAACCGCCGCCCGCCCGGTTGGCTTGGCCAGCCTGCATCCCGCTCGTCTGAAATGCACGGCCCAGGGGTCCGCCTGCCGGAATGCTCGGGGCACCCGCACTGGGATTCGGTGTCCCGAACAGGCTGTCGAGTAATCCGCCCCCGGCGGGTCGGCCCGCCAGCTCCTGCTCGAGCTCCTGCACCCTCTGGCCAAGCGTCTCGACGGCACGTTCCTGGATCAGGATCGTTTGGGCCATGTAATAGGGTGCCGCAGGCTGGTGCTCGACCGCTGCGGCGATCTGCTGCTCCGCGGCCGGATCGCGCGGTCCGGTTTGATGCTCGGCCTGTTGCAGCTTGCCGAACAGGTCGTCGATGATCTGCTGCTCGGTCAGTCTCTGCTCGTCTTGGCTCTTGTCGTGTTGGTCCATGGCTCGGCTCCGAAGGGCGAATCAGGTCGAATGGCTCGAAACAGCAAAGATATCCGGTTGGACACCGAGACTCCAATGGTGACGCCCAACGGATACGACTCGGCGGGGCTCGCCGATGCCGTTGGTCCCGGGTAGACGCCTGCACGGCCGAGTGCTACCTTCGCGGGTATTACCTCTCGTCCTTAGGTACTACGGGACGCGGCCTGTGGTCGGGTCTCGAAAACAGCCATGCACATCGTCGACGGTGTTCTCGGTGCGCCGGTCTTGATCGGCGCATCCATGCTTGCGGTTGCCGGCGTTGCTCGGGGGTTGAGCGTGCTCGATACCGAGTCCATCCCGCGCGCCGGGCTCCTGACGGCCGTCTTTTTCATCGCATCTCTGATCCATGTGCCGGTCGGTCCTGCGAGCGCCCACCTGATGCTGACCGGATTGATGGGGTTGCTGCTCGGCTGGGCGGCATTTCCCGCGATCCTGGTCGGCCTGGTGCTGCAAGCGGCCTTTTTCGGATTCGGCGGTCTGACCGTGATCGGAGTCAATACACTCAATTTGGCCCTTCCGGCGGTCGTGATCGGCCTGCTCGCGCACCGGTTTTTGGTGCACTCGGATATCTCGCCTCGGTCGGTGACGGTTCTCGTTGTCGGCTTCTTGGTCGGTGCCTTGTCGTTCGGCGTGTCCGCCCTGTCGGTCGCCGGTGTGCTTGCGCTGAGCGGGAGCGAATTCCTGGTGGCGGCCAAATTGATCCTGATCGTTCAGATCCCGGTGATGCTCGTCGAAGGCGCGATGACTGCTGCGACCTTGCGTCTTCTCTTGACCGTGCGACCCGAGCTGCTCCCGGTGGTTGCGCACGATCGTCTTCTGCCGGTCGAGCGGACGACCATGTAGGGCGACTTCAGACGTGTAGGTTGCGTTGACGACAGGAAGCACGACTTCCACTCACGCTGGGTTGTGCCTCGCACGGCTCGGCACAACCGGCGCCACCCACATCTGCCGGCCTGATCCGGCCTCTCCGCGCTTGCGCTGCATGGCCCGGCATGCGCATCCTAGTCGGTGCCATGACCGACTCAGTCTCCAATCCCGTCAAGCCGCACCCCGCCGCGCGGATTGAGCTTGCGCGCGACCAGGCCGGCCGCGTGGTTGTGGCGATCGGCGGTGCTTGGCAGCTCGACGCGGATCTGCCGGACCTGGAACGGATCGATGCCGAGCTTTTCGCCGAGCCGGGACCCGCGTCGATTGCCTTCGAGACCTCGGATCTGGTCGCTTGGGACTCCGGCCTCGTGAGCTATCTCGCCTCCCTGGCCTGGCGGTGTCGGGAACGCGGCATCGAGGTGCAGGAGGAGGGACTGCCCGAGGGGATTCGAGCCCTCTTGCGTTTGGCCTCGACGGTGCCGGAGCGTCGCGCCGAGGGGCGCGACGAGCATGCCGACCCCTTTCTGAAGCGTTTCGGTCAGGACTTCATCGATCTGGCGCGCTCCACCGGCGAGATCCTCGCCTTCATCGGTGAGGTTACACTCGCACTGCGCGCGATGCTGTCGGGGCACGCGCGTTTCCGGCGCTCCGAGCTGTGGCTGCTGGTCGAAGAGGTCGGTGCCGATGCCCTGCCGATCATCAGTCTCATCAGCTTTCTGGTCGGACTCATCCTGGGCTACATCGGCGACCAGCAGTTGGCGCAATTCGGTGCGCGGATCTTCGTCGCCGACCTGGTCGGGCTCGCCATCGTCATCCAGATGGGCGCGCTCATCACGGCGATCGTGCTCGCCGGGCGAACCGGGGCGGCCTTCGCAGCCCAGCTCGGGACCATGCAGGTGAACGAGGAGATCGATGCCCTTCGGACCTTGGGGATCTCGCCGGTCGAGTTTCTGGTCTTGCCGCGCCTGATCGCGCTGGTGGCCATGACGCCGCTCCTGGCGATTTACGCAAATCTCATGGGGATCCTGGGCGGTGCCTTCGCCGGCACCGTGGTCGGTGGTCTCAGCCCGACCGAGTATTTCACCCAGACGGTCGCGGCGATCGGCTGGAACCACATCACGCAAGGCTTGATCAGCGCGACCGTCTTCGGGGCGATCGTCGCAGTGTCGGGTTGTCTGCGCGGGATGCAGAGCGGACGCAGCGCTGCCGCGGTCGGCGAGGCGACGACCTCGGCCGTGGTCACCTCGATCGTCTTCATCGTGATCGCCTCGGCGGGCCTCACCATCGTCTTCGACGCGATCGGGCTGTCGTAACCTGCCGCCCCGACCATGTCGCCCCCATCCCATCTGCAGAGGATACGACCGACCGCATGTCTCCCGATTCGTCGACTACGCCGCCACCCGATCCGTCGGTATCCCTGCCGGTATCTGCGTTGGCGGACCGACATATCCTGCTCGATGCCGTGTCGGTCGGCTACGGCGAGAAGGTGATCCAGCGCGATCTGAGCTTCGGTGTCCGACGCGGCGATGTTTTCGTCATCATAGGCGGCAGCGGCAGCGGCAAGAGCACCCTCATGCGCAGCTTGATCGGACTCCTAGCGCCGCAGGCCGGGCGGATCCTGTTCGACGGCGAGAGTTTTTGGGATGCGCCCCAACACGCGCGCACCCGCCGGATGCGTCGCAACGGGGTCATGTATCAGAGTGGTGCCCTCTGGAGCTCCATGACACTCGAAGAGAACGTCGCCCTACCGCTTGAGCAATATACCGACCTGCGGCGCAGTCAGATCCACGAGCTCGCGGTCTACAAATTGGCCTTGGTCGGGCTTGCGGCCTATTGCGACTTCTATCCCTCCGAGATCAGCGGGGGAATGCGCAAACGCGTCGGGGTCGCCCGCGCGATGGCGCTCGATCCGGATATCCTCTTCTTCGACGAGCCCTCCGCGGGTCTGGATCCGCTGAGCGCGCGTCTGCTCGATGACCTGATCCTGGAACTGCGCGAGAGTCTGGGGACAACGATGGTTGTCGTCACACACGATCTGGCCAGCATCTTTGCGATTGCCGACGACTCGGTATTCCTCGACGCCGCCACGCAGACCATGCTGACCACGGGAAACCCCCGAGAGCTGCGCGAGCATTGCGGGATCAAGCTCGTCCGTGATTTTTTGAGCCGGGGAGAGACATGAGCAAACAGGCCAATCCGACGGTGATCGGCGGCTTCGTGCTCGGGGCCTTGACCCTGGTCGTGATCGCGATCCTGGTGTTCGGCAGCGGTGCGCTCTTTCGCGAGAGGGTGCCGATGGTGACCTATTTTCCGGGCTCGGTGCAGGGGCTGAGCGTCGGCGCCGGTGTGCAGTTCGAGGGGGTGACGGTCGGCCGTGTGACGGGGATCGAGCTCAGCTTCTCGCCGGATACCGGGATCTTCAGCGTGCCCGTGACCTACGAGGTCTGGCCCGACAGCGTGCGCATCCTCGGGGCGGAGTCGGATGACTCGCCGGCGCAGATCCTGCGGCGCTTGGTCAAGGAGCGCGGTCTGCACGCACGGCTTGAGTCGGTGAGCTTCGTGACCGGCCAATACATGATTGCGCTGCAACTGGTTCGCGGCCGACCGCTGCGGCTGATCAAGGATCCCGAGGACGTTGTCGAGGTCCCGTCGATCGAGGCGACGCGCGACAGAATGACCGAGATGCTCGAAAATCTGCGGCTCGATGATCTGGCCAACGAGGCGGCACTCACCCTGGCCTCGATTCGGCAGTTGATCGGCTCCGGGGAGGTTCTGAGGTTGCTCGAGACCCTAAACGCGACCCTGGACGAGGCTCGCGTCCTGCTCGGAGGACTCAATCGGGAGGTGCAGCCGCTCGCACGGCGCCTCGATTCGATCCTCGAGGATTACGGTGCGCTGGCACGAGCGCTGGAATCCGGTGTGGTACCGGTCGCGGAGAATCTCGAGCTAGTCACCGCTTCGCTGGCTGTACTGGTGCGCCGGGTCGACGATCAAGTGGTTCCGCTCTCGGGCGCGACGCAGGCTGCGCTCGGCGAGTTCGAGGCCACCATGCGCTCGCTGGGGTCCTTGGCCGGCGATGCGACCGGGTCACGGATTCAGCTCGACCGGTTCCTCGTCGAGGCATCGGCCGCGGCCCGATCGCTCCGGGATCTTGCCGATTATCTGGAGCGGCATCCCGAGGCGCTTGTGCGCGGTAAGCGATAATCCTCGATTCGGCCGGCTGCCGCGTGAGACGCTCCCGAGGCCGTTCGACTGCCGAATCCGGAAGCTCGCGAGGGGCGGAGACGCTCGCTTTGACACCACCGATCTTGAAATCGGGCCGTCCTGAAAACAATCAGGCCCGGCACGCACGCGTACCGGGCCTGATGCACTGACGCTGGACTCGACTAGAAGTCGAGGAAGCTCGGGGTTTGGGTCGTGTCGGCGGACACTGCCTGTACTTCGACGACCGGTTCTTTCGTCTCTTCGTTGGCGAGACGCTCGGACTCCGGCATGACCATCGTGGTTTGGACTCCGCCTACGAGCAGAGCGACTGCGGCAAGAACACCTAAAGCACCCATGGTATATCTCCAATTTCGATTGGTTGCTGGTATGGGGATCATTATATAAGCATATTCTAATTAATCAACCCCTAATTTTGGTCCCCGTCGCCCGATGTTGTCGGGCATCCCGTCCGCTCGTGTTACCGCTTGTCAGGTGCTTCAGGATGGTCGCTAATATTAGCGATTGTTGATCAAGATCAACCCTCTATCTTGGATTCCGTCCTAATCTTGATTCCGCGTCGGAGTGCATGGTGCTCACGGCGTGCTCAACAGGTTTCTCGAGACGGGAGAAATGTGATGACGACAACAAAACGGCTTGTGCTTGCTGCGGCAGTCGCCGCTGTCTCGGCGTTCGGCTCCATGTCCGCGAACGCCTTCTGGGGCTCCGGGCCCTTTGGGATGTTCCCCGGCGGTTGGGGTGGACCTTGGAGCTCGCCTTGGTACGGACCCTATGGGGGTTATCCCTATGGTGGTTATGGATATCCCCACGGGGCCTACGGCTCGCCTTACGGATGGGGTGCGCCCTACGGCTTCGGTGCGCCGCTCTACGGCTACCCGGCTTATGGCTATCCGGCCTACAGCTACCCGACGACAACGCCTTCCAGCACCGACTCCAGCAAGTGACTCGACTCGCCTCGATGCCGTCCGGCATCGGGGCGAGACCCACCGCATCCGCCGCCGGGAGCCGCGCCCGAGGCCGACGGCGCATTTGGAACTGCTGCTTCGCCGCCCTGGTCGCCGCCTCGTGCCTGCTGCCTGCTATCATCCGTGTCGGCTCGCCGGCCCGAGATCGGCCGGCCCGGGCGCGCGCCTGCACGCGCGCCCTGTCAGCGATCTGACCGGAGAAGCGATATGCGAGTACTCGTCGGCGATATCGGGGGCACCAAGACTGCCCTGGGTCTTGCGAAGACGCATCAAAACCGTGTCGATCTCGAGGAGACGCGGCAGTATCCGAGTGCGGATTTCGACTCCCTCGATGAGATCGTCCGGCGCTATCTCGAGGAGACCGGAATGACCTGTCGTTTCGCCGCCTTCGCGATCGCCGGGCCGGTGCGCCAGCGGCGCAGTCAGGCGACCAATCTCCCCTGGGAGCTGGACGCCGATGCCATGGAGCAGGCACTCGGCTTTGCCGGTGTCGCACTGCTGAATGATCTGGAGGCGACGGCCTGGGGGCTTGCGGCATTGGGGCCCGATGACCTGGCCGTGATCCATCCGGGGGAGCCGACACAGGGCAACGCCTGCGTGGTCGCCGCCGGTACCGGGCTCGGCGAGGCCGGACTCTTCTGGGACGGTCTGCGTTACCATCCTTTCGCGACCGAGGGCGGTCATACCGACTTCGGGCCGACAGACGAGCGCGAGTGTGCGCTCCATGCGTTTTTAAAGCAGCGCTTCGGCCGGGTGAGCTGGGAGCGCATCGTCTCCGGGCTCGGGATCCGAAATCTCTACGACTTTTTGTCCGAATGGCGCGGAATCGAATCGCCGCCCGCACTGCGCGAGTCCATCGCAAGTGGCGATGCTGCGGCGGCGATTGCCGCGGCCGCCTCCGAGACCTCCTGCCCGGTCTGCACCGAGACGATGGATCTATTCTTTCTTCTCTATGGGCGCGAGGCCGGAAACATGGCGCTCAAGCAGATGGCGCTCGGCGGGGTCTACTTGGGCGGAGGGATCGCGCCGAAGAATCTCGACGCCCTGCGCGGCAGCGCCTTCCTGAAGGGCTTCTTCGACAAAGGCCGTTTGGAGCCTCTGATGCGCGCGATGCCGGTTCGGGTGATCGTACAGCCGAGCACCCCGCTGATGGGAGCGGCGTTGTTTCTGGAGTCGCAGTAGGGAGTGCCGCGGGCAGTCAGTTGTCAGCTATCAGCCTCCAGCCTCCAGCGGTGAGCCGTGAGTCTGACCATAGATGAGCTAACAGCTAAGGCGAATTCCGGAAACCCTCATGCCAAGGGCGTAGGTTGTGCCGAGCCGTGCGAGGCACAACCAACCGTCGGCGCAAGTTGTGCTTCCTATCGTCAGCACAACCTACGGGTATGTAAGTTTGCGGAAATCGCCTAACAGCTAACAGCTGAAGGCAGGCGGCATTCCCTCAACTAAAGAGGATACCCATGACACACATACTCAGCATTATCGGAATGAGCTGCGGTCACTGTGTTCGCGCCGTGACCTCGGCGCTCGAGTCCGTTGCCGGCGTCGAGTCCGTCGTGGTGGATTTGGAGCCCGGTCGCGCCCGCGTGGAGGGGCAGGCCGACGTCGCTGCCTTGATCGCGGCCGTGGTGGCCGAGGGTTATGGTGCGGAGCCGGCGCGTCTCGAATGACCTCGGGTCGGGTCATGTTTGGCCTCGCCCCGTGAGGCGCGCCTCGGTGCCGGCGGTCAATCGATCCGGACCTCGGGATATAGCGCTGCGCTTGGAGGCACGAACACTCCGCGGTCGGTCGAGCATCGCTTGAATCTTCTTGTCCAGTCCCGTGGATCGGCACGCCCGATCCGCGGCGTCTGTTGTCTGTCGTTTTGTCGGAGGCCGTTGTCATGTCGAGTCGTGAAAAGGTCGGTGCATGGATCGAGTCGACCCGGATTCAGCGCATCATCATGGGACTGATCCTGATCAATGCGGTCACCTTGGGGTTGGAGACCTCGTCGGGCGTTATGGCGAGCTATGGTGGAATCCTCCATCTGCTCGATCGGGTGATCCTGGCGGCGTTCGTCGCGGAGATCCTGCTGAAGCTCTTTGCCCAGGGTTTGGGCTTTTTTCGTCGGGGCTGGAATCTGTTCGATTTTACCGTGATCGCGATCGCGCTGATCCCTGCGAGCGGGCCGCTTGCGGTCTTGCGTGCGCTGCGCGTGCTTCGCGTCTTGCGTCTCGCCTCGGTGTCGCCGCGTCTGAGGTTCGTCGTCGAGGCGCTGCTCAAGGCGTTGCCCGGCATCGCCTCGATCGCCTCTCTGATGTTGCTGCTGTTCTATGTCGCTGCGGTGATCGCCACGGGTCTGTTCGGGACGCGCTTTCCCGAGTGGTTCGGCACGCTTGGCGGAGCGATGTACACCTTGTTTCAGATCATGACCTTGGAGAGCTGGTCGATGGGGATCGTGCGCCCCGTGATGGATGTCTATCCCTACGCCTGGCTCTTTTTTATCCCTTTCATCCTGATCGCCACCTTTACGATGCTGAATCTCTTCATCGGCATCATTGTCGACACCATGCAGACGCTGCATGACGATCAGCATGCTGCGGAGCGCGAGCGCATCGAGGATACGGTTCACCGCGATACCCGTCAGGTCGAAGTCGAGGTGCGGGCCTTGCGCGAGGAGATCGAGGGGCTGCGACGCGACTTGGCGATCCGCCACGGGCAGAGCTGACGCGGCTCGCCGTGTCGTTACGAACAGGCTGCGGTGTGCGTGCCTCTGTTTTGGTACTATGATACAAACTGTTGCTTTTGAGATGCGCACTGTTGTAATTCATCGACGAAGAGGCCGGCATCGCTTGCGGTCTCGATTCGTGGCTGCGCGGAGGTCGTGACGGGTTGCTTTTGTCGATGGACGAGGGGGCGAATGTGGGTCGAGCGCGACGAGCTCGGACGGCGCAGTCGAGCGATGCAGCTCGGCCCGCGGTTGTGCGTGCGGGATCCGGCGCGTGGCTCTTGCTGGTTGCCCTGATTCTGGCGGCAGGCAATGCGTTTGCCATGAAGCTCGACGTCAAGGTGACGGGCCTTGCCGGCGAGCAGGAGTCCAATGTCTTGGCGTTGCTCTCCATCTATCAGGAGCGAGCCGACGCCGACCTGACCCCGGCGCGTGCCGAGGCCCTGCATCGGCTGGCAGCCGATCAGATCCGCGATGCCTTGGCGCCCTTCGGTCTTTATCAGGTCGAGGTCACCGATCGACTCGATGTGCCATCGGACCCGAACGGAACCTGGGTTGCAACCTATGCCGTGGTTCCCGGACCTGCAGTGAAGATCGGCCGAGTCGACTTCGCCATCACGGGCGAGGGTGCCGATGACCCGGCCTTTCCGAAGGCGTTTCCGATGCAGGTCGGCGAGGTGCTCCTTCATTCCAAATACGAAGCGGCGAAATCCGATCTGCGCGCACGCGCGTCTACGGGCGGCTATCTGGACTACAGCCTCGAGCGCCATCGGGTCTTGATCGATCTGGTCGCCTACGAGGCGATCGTTGAATTCCACCTGAACACCGGGCCGCGCTACTACCTGGGCAACGTCACCTTCAAGCAGGATCTTCTGAACGATAAGTTTCTGCGCTCCTACCTGAACTTCGAGCCCGGCGTCGTATACAACCCCGACCTCCTCTTGGCGCTTCAAGGGCGATTGCTCGGCACCGAGTATTTCAGCGACGTCGAGATTGTGCCCCGAAAGGATGAGGCTGACGACGGGACGCTGGTACCGATCGATGTCGTCGCAACCCGCAACAAGCGGGACAAATTCCGTATCGGTGCGGGCTTCACGACCGATACGGGTCCGCGGGTGAGCGCGGATTGGCGTCGTCGCTACGTCAATCAATGGGGGCACAATTTTCGAACCGAGCTGCAGCTCTCGCCCGTGCTCTCGCAATGGAGCTTCGACTACCGGATCCCGATTCAGGATCCGACGCGCGACTACATCATCATCAAGCCCCAGTCGACCTGGTCCAACATCACCACGCAGAAGGGCTGGCTCAATTCGGTTCAGGTCGCGCACTCCACACTCAGGCCGAGCAATTGGCGCCGCACCGTCGGCATCGACTACACCTACGAGGATTACGAGATCAGCGATATCCAGACCGGGATTTCCTCCGAGCTGGCGCCGAACATTTCCTGGTCGAAGACCGTCGCGGACGACCCGATCAACACCAAGCGGGGATACCGGATCCGCTACGGTCTTTTAGGGGCGGTCGAGGGCGTGATCTCGAATGCCTCGTACCTGAGCGCTGCCTTGCAGCTCAAGTGGATCCACGGCTTCGCGGAGAAGTACCGCTTCATCACCCGAGCCGATCTGGGCGCGACCCTGGCGGAAGACTTGACCGAGCTTCCGGCGAGTCGCCGTTTCTTCACCGGCGGCGACAACACCCTCCGCGGTTGGGGTTTCGACACACTGGGACCGACCGAGCCCTTCAACGACGACACTGTCGGCGGGCGCTATCTCGGGGTCGGTAGCCTTGAGCTCGAGCGCACCATCCGGGGCCCCTGGAGTGCGGCCGTCTTCACCGATTTCGGAAACGCCTTCGACCCCGACTACGAGAACAAATTTCAGCAGAGCGTCGGCTTCGGCGTGCGCTGGGCCTCGCCCATCGGCCAGGTGCGTGTGGATCTCGCCTTGCCCTTCACCCAGGATGACTACGAGATCGGCGACGGCTGGCCCCCGGCACGCCTCGTCTTCGTCATCGGGCCCGATCTATGAGTGAGACCGACACGTTTGCGACACCGCCTCGCGATGGACCCGCGCCTGCCGAGCCGCCGGCGGTAGCCCCTACGCAGACTCGGCGGCGTCGACGTGTCCGGCCGCTGCGCCTGATGCTCGGGCTGATCGTGTCCTTTACGGTCGTGTTGGTTCTGATGCTGGGGCTGCTGCTTGGGACCCAGACCGGACTGCGTTTCGCGATCGCTTTGGTACAAGACTTGGCCCCCGGCGTTCTGAGCGTCGAGCGTGTCGAAGGGCGCATCACGGGGCAGTTGACGCTCGATCGGCTCGCGATACGGGTTGCGGACTTCGAGATGCGTGCCGGCAGCATCGGTCTGAACTGGTCGCCTGTCGCTGCCCTTCGTGGAGACCTGCCGATCGAAGTGCTGCGGATCCACGACCTGGACCTGGTGTTGCCGCCGAGTCCCGAAGACCCCAAGCCGCTCGTCCTGCCCCACCTCGCCTTGCCGCTGCGCATCGAGCTGCATGAGGCGCAGGTCGTGCCGCTGCGCCTTTTCAAACACGGCGAGGCCGAGCCCTTTTTCGTGATCGAGGATGCGATCCTGTCCGCGAGCCTGCGGGGCAGTGAGCTCGACATCACGCGCTTGGAGGTCGTGCTGCCGACCCCGCGGCTCGCCGCACGCGCCTTCGGCCGGGTCGAGCTGAGCGGCGACTATCCGCTGGATCTCGACCTCGATTGGGAGATGACGCAGGCCCCTGCGATCGCCCTGCAGGGCTCGGCTCGGCTCACGGGTGATCTGGCATCGCTGCAGGTCCGGCAGCGTTTGAGCGGCTCGGCGCGGGCGGATCTTGACGTGCGAGTCGACGACCCGCTCGGCAAACCCGCTTGGGACGGTCGGCTGGAGATTCTCGGCGCGGATCTGCCCGACTTCGGGTCCAATCTGCCCGAGGTGACGGTGACCGGGAGCCTGGAGACCCAGGGCGATCTCGACACCGCGTCGGTCACGGGAAAGCTCGATGCCCGTGCCCCGCAGCTACCTGATTTCGGACATCTCGCCGCCGTGCTGGATGTCGTCTGGGCCAAGCAGGTCCTGGAGATCCGCAGTCTCGCGCTGACCGAGCAGGTCTCCGATGCCTTGCTGAACCTGACCGGCCAGGTCGATACGGGTGCGAGGCCCGGTCGCTTCGCGCTGGCCGGCCGGTGGGAGCGTCTGCGTTGGCCTTTGAGCGGTGATCTGATGGCCGAGTCGCCCCGCGGGACACTCGATGCCTCGGGGGCCTTCGACGCCTTCGACTATGTCGTCTCGCTCGCCGCGCAGGGTCCGGACATCCCGGCCTTGACCTTGGATCTGAACGGCACCGGCTCGGATTCCGGAACGCGCATCGATGCCCTGAAGCTCGCCCTGCTCGACGGCGAGCTGCTCGGCGAGGGCGATGTCGCCTGGTCGTCCGCCGTGAGCTGGACGCTGAGCCTGAGCGGCAAGGATCTGAATCCGGTTGGCTTGGTTGAGGGGCTCGAGGATCGGCTCTCGTTTCAGCTCGCGAGCGCGGGCGGGTTGGACGGGTTCGAGTACGATTTGGCCGCCCGCTCGGTGGGCCCTGGTCTGCCGCCCTCGCAGCTGCGTCTCGGCGGTCGGGGCGACCGTCGCGAGACGCGGATCGAGACCCTGACGCTCGCGACCCTGAACGGTCATATTACCGGTCTTGCCACGGTCGGTTGGGACCCCGCGGTGACCTGGGAGGCTGGTTTGGATGCCGAGGGCCTAGACCCCGGCAGCCTTGCCCCCGAGTGGCCCGGTAATCTCGGTGGCCGCTTGACTAGCCGTGGAACGCTAGAGCCGGCGGGGCCGAACCTAGTCGCCGCCATCGAGCGGTTCGACGGCATCCTGCGCGGCTATCCCGTCGTCGCCTCCGGTTCGATCACCATGGTCGGGGAGACCATCCGGATCGAGGGCCTCAACGCGGCATCCGGTCCCAGCTCCGTGCAGGTCTCGGGACAGATCGACACGACGCTGGATGTGAGCTTCGATCTGGAATCCTCCGACCTTGCCAGCTTGGCGCCCGAGGCCCGCGGCAGTCTGACCGCACGCGGCACGGTCTCGGGGCCGCGCGAGGCGCCGCGCGTCCTGCTCGATCTCACGGCGCGCGATGCCGAGTGGGCAGGGCAGGGGATCGCCGCTCTGACCGGAACCCTGGATCTCGGGTTGTCTCCCGAAGATCCCTTCGAGATCCGGCTCGACGGCACGCGGCTGATCGTCGGCGACATGACCTGGGAGACACTCTCAGTGCGCGGTGGGGGCCGTATCCCGGAGCACCGTCTGGAGCTGTTGCTCAAGGGCGAGCCCCTCTCGGTGACCTTTGAGGGCTCCGGCGGGCTCGCGAGCGACGGCGCCTACAGCGGGCGGGTCGCGCGCCTGGATCTCGACACAGCGACCTTCGGCAACTGGGCCTTGCGGCAACCGAGCCCGGTCTCGATCGCCGGCCCCAAGATCGCCTTCGGTCCCTTCTGCGTCCGCGGGCCGAACGGCTCCGGCGGCTGTACCGAGCTTGAGCGGAGCACGGCCGAGCGAGCGGTCGCGAGCCTGGACTTCACGCTGGCCGATTTTGCACTCCTCGGGCCCGTGATGCCGAGTAATCTCGCTCCGACCGGCAATGCCGGCATCAGGGGGCGCTTCGAGATGACCGGCAACGTCCTGAGCGGCAGCGCGACCGCCGAGATCCCGCAAGGCTCGATCCAGGTGCTGATGGGCGGCGGCCGCAACGAGACCATCGATTTCTCGGGGACGCGTCTCGTTCTAGATGCCGGCGCGCGCGCTCTCTCCGCCCGACTCGGTCTGCCGCTCGAAGGGCTCGGTCGGGTCGAGGGGACGCTCGATCTCGCGGGGTGGCGGCTCGACGCCCCGGCGCGCCCTGGTCAGCCGCTCGCCGGAACGCTGCGCGGCGAGATCCGGGGACTCGATCGGGTCGCCAATCTGCTGCCCGACATCAGCGGGTTGACCGGCGGCGTTGAGCTTGACCTGGGCCTGGGCGGCAGCCTCGGCGCACCGGCGCTGCGGGGCGAGGCGCGGATTCGGGATGTCGGCTTTTCGGTCCCGCTGGTCGGACTCAACCTGGCCAACCTGAACATCACCGTTGGCGCCGCCGCTGTCGATCGGATGGAGCTGCAGGGCTCGGCGGACGTCGGAGGCGGCCGACTCGAGCTCACGGGCGATGCGCGTCTGGGCGGTGGCGGATTCGCAGCGCAAGCGCGCGCGTCCGGAACGAATCTCAAGGTTGCCGATACGCGCGAGTATTTTGCTCTGGTCTCTCCCGGCATCGATTTCGAGGCCAATTCCAAGGGAGCGCGTCTGAGCGGCGAGATCAAGATTCCGGAGGCGCGGATTCGACCCCGTTCACTCCCCGCCGGGGTCAAGACGCAGTCGAGCGACGTCGTCCTTTTGGATCGGGGGCAGGAGACGGCCTTTCCGCTCGCCATCGAACTGCGTTTGATCCTCGGCGATCAGGTCACGATCGACGCCTTCGGCGTGCGCGGACGCTTGGCCGGGGAGCTGGCCTTGCTGCAAGCGCCAGGGCGCGACATGTTGGGTCGCGGTCAGTTGCAGATCATCGACGGTCAGTATCGGTTGACGACCGGGTTCGGGATCGCCGCCGAGATCGGCGCGCCGCTGAACATCGTCCAGGGGCGAATGATTTATGCCAGCAGCCCGATCGGCAATCCCGGTCTCGTCATCCAAGCCGAGCGTGACGGAGGAGCGACCGTTGCCGGTGTCCAGGTGCTCGGGACGCTGCGCGACCCCAAGCTCGCCTTCTTCTCGGAGACGGATCCGGGGATGACTCAGGCCGAGGTCACGAAATTCCTCCTGACCGGCGTCGCCCCGAGCGCGAGCGGCGATGCGGCGAAGCCCGGCCTCGCGGTCGGGACCTACATCGCGCCGAAGATCTTCGTGGAGTACGAGAGCGGCATCGGTGACGAATCCGGCGGTGTCCGGATGCGCTACGACCTGACCGATCGCATCGAGATTCAGACCGAAACGGGCGGCAATCAGGGCGCCGATCTCTTCTACACCTTCGAGCGATGAGCCTCTCACATCCGAAATATTGGCCCAGCTGGGTCGTCGTCGGTCTGGTCTACGGACTCGGCCGATTGCCCTTTCCGCTGATCTGGGCGCTCGGCACCGCCGTGGGACGCCTGACCTATCTGCTCGCCGGATCGCGGCGTCTGGTCGGGCGGCGCAACCTCGAGATCTGCCTGCCGCAGGCGACCCCGCGCGAGCGCGAGCGCATCCTGCGTGCGCAGTTCGGCTGGCTGGGTGTGGCGGCCTTCTGCCAGGGCGTGAGCTGGGGTGCGTCGCGTGCGCGCCTGGCCCGCGTGGTGAAGATCCGCAATCGCGAGCGCATCGATCGCTGTATCGCCGAAGGGCGCCCGATCATCGTCCTGGTGCCGCATTTCGTCGGTCTTGAGCTCGGCGGTGCGGCCTTTACCGCGCTGGTCCACTCGGGCGTCTACATGTACCAGCGCATCCGCAATCCGGTGGTCGACCGGCAGGTGCGGCGTGCCCGTCAGCAATTCGGCAGCGTCTCCATCGAGCGCCACGACGACCTGCGCGGCCTGGTGCGCGAGATGAAGAAGGGTACGCCCTTCTTCTATCTGCCCGATCAGGACGGCGGACGGCGCGGCCTCTTCGTGCCCTTCTGCGGGGTCGCGGCCTCGACCGTGCCCATGCTCGGACGTTTCGCGGCCATGACCGGCGCGGTCGTCATCCCGACCTTCGCCCGGTTTCTGCCGTGGGGAAGCGGCTTGGAGCTGATCTTCGATCCGCCGCTGGAGGATTTTCCGAGCGGGGATCGTACGGCCGACACCCTGCGTATGAATCAGGTCATCGAGGCGCGCATCCAGACCATGCCCGAGCAGTATTTCTGGGTACACCGCCGCTTCAAGACCCGACCGCCCGGCGAGGCGCCCATCTATCCGCTCAAGCGGCGTCGGCGATGAGGCTCGGTCCGGACAGGGAATCCGGCGGCAATGGCGTTCGGGAGGCGGGCGAGGGCGGTGCCCTGCGCTTCGGTCGCCCGCGTGACTGGGCGATCGGCGGCGCGCTTCTGGCGGCGCTGGTGATCGCGGTTGAATGGACGGTCGGGTGGGGGCCGCTCCTCGTGCCCTGGCGCACGCTGTCCCCGCTGCTCGTGCTCGCCCTCTTCGGCCTGACCGCGCTCAGCTACGTGCTGCGGGCGGTGCGGGTTTACGACTATTTCGGGTCTCGGTTTCGCGGCTGCTTCCCGACCGTCCTGCGTCTGAGCATGCTGCACAACACGGCGAACAACCTCTTGCCGATGCGTGCCGGGGAGATGGTCTTTCCTTGGCTGATGCGGCGTTATTTCGGTCACGGGTTTCTCGACGCCGCGGCGGCCTTGCTCTGGATCCGGATCCTGGATCTGCATTTTCTGGCCTTGATCGGCATCCTGATCCTGTACTTGCGTGATCCGTCGCCGATCTGGTGGTGGACGGGGCTGGCCTGGCTCGGCGGGCTCTTGCTCTTTCTGCCGCTGCGGGGCCTTGTGAATGCATCGAACGGAGCATCCGGGCGCGGTTTCGCGGCGAGGCTGATCCGATTGGTCAGGCGTGTTCTGGGCGCCGCCCCCGCGCAGCCCCGGATCATCGCCCGCGTCTATCTCTGGACGGCACTGACCTGGACCCTCAAGTTCACGGCCTTCGCGGTGCTGCTCGAGCACTTCCTGCCGGTCGAGTTCTGGCGTCTGCTCACGGGTGTGATGGGGGCAGAGCTCTCGAGCGTGCTGCCCTTCCACGGCATCGCCGGCAGCGGGAGCTACGAGTTGGCGGTGGTGGCGGCCCTTGCGCCCTTGGGCGTGGACCCGAAACTGGCGTTGGCCGGCGCGGTCAATCTCCATCTCTTTCTGCTCGGAGCGACCTTGGTCCTGGGTGGTTTCGCCTTGCTGTTGCCGAAGACGTCGGGCAAGACCCATAGCGATCCTCAAGATTGAATCGCCCCCTGTTGCAGTGCACAATAACGAACCGATATCGGAGTGCCGTGGAACCTCTCGCCGGGATGCGGCGGACGTCGATGACGATTGCCGGGGCGATCCGTCCGGGCGCGTCGAAATGTCCGGCAACTCCAGGTGTCGAAACGGCCGGGCCAGAGGTGGCCCGGTCCTAAACCGCGCCCGGCGCGGTCTGTGATGTTTTTGGATGGGATCGGCCTCGGCGGACTCGACGATTGTCGGAGCCGTAGCTGTTTAAGGTTTTGAGAAATATAAAATTTTAAACCGCGTCTCCACCAAGGTCGGGAAATCCCCAAGGCCGATTACAACATGAAAACGACGCATGTCGCTCTGGACGCGGTTTAAGCGCATCACCAAAGGTTAACGAATGCAAACAACAAGACCGGTATTCCTGGATCTGTGGCGGATCAAGCTGCCGATTCCGGGTGTCGTTTCGATCCTTCATCGCATCAGCGGCGTCATCATGGTCCTCACCATCCCACTCGCGGCCATCCTCTTCCACCAGGCGCTCTCGGGACCTGCGGGGTTCGCGCAGGTCGCCGGAATCCTGGATTTCTGGCTGGTGAAGCTGATCCTGCTGGTGTTGGCCTGGAGCCTGCTGCATCACCTCTTTGCCGGGATCCGCTATCTGCTGCTCGATTTGGGTCTCGGGCTGGACCGCCCGGCAGCCCGACGGAGCTCTTGGACGGCGCTGATCGCGGCGATCGTCGTGCTGGTTATCGGTGGAGGGCTGGCGTTATGAGCCGACAAGCATCCGGTCTCATGGCCTGGGTCATTCAGCGCGCCACGTCGGTCTATCTGGCGATCGTCCTGCCCTATCTCTTGCTCAAATTTGCCTTCGACGCACCGACCGACCATGCCGCCTTGGTGGTTTGGGTCGCCCATCCGGTCGTCGCGCTGGGTCTCGTGCTCCTCGTGCCACTCCTGCTGGCCCACGCCTGGGTCGGCATCCGCGACGTCCTGATCGACTATATCCATGTGCTCGGCCTGCGGATCGCTCTGCTGACCCTCTTTGCCTTTGTCTTCATTGCCTCGGGCCTCTGGGCCTTCAAGGCCATCATCACCGCTGGTCTGCAGGGGTAATCCGGGCATGGGAATTCCGACACGTCATTTCGACGCACTCATCATCGGTGCCGGCGGCGCGGGCCTGAACGCCGCGCTCCAGTTGGCCGGCGCGGATCTGCGCGTCGCCGTCGTCTCCAAGGTCTTTCCGACCCGCTCGCACACGGTCGCCGCCCAAGGCGGGGTCAACGCCGCGCTCGCCAACGTCTTGCCGGATTCCTGGCACTGGCACATGTTCGATACCGTCAAGGGTTCTGACTATCTCGGTGACCAGGACGCCATCGAGTTCATGTGTCGCGAGGCCATCCCCACGGTCTATGAGCTGGAGCACGCGGGCGTGCCCTTCTCGCGTCTCGACGACGGCAAGATCTACCAGCGCGCCTTCGGCGGCCAGAGCCAGAACTTCGGCGGCGAGCAGGCGGCGCGCACCTGCGCGGCGGCCGACCGCACCGGTCATGCCATCCTGCACACCCTCTATCAGCAGAACATCCGTGCGCGCACCCATTTCTTCGACGAGTTCTTCGCCATCGATCTGGTGCGTGATTCCGAGGGGGTGATCTGCGGCGCACTGGTGCTCGAGATCGAGACCGGCGAGCCGCTCCTGATCGAATCCAAGGCCACCCTGCTCGCCACCGGCGGCTGGGGTCAGGTCTTCCGCACGACCTCGAACGCGCACATCAACACCGGCGACGGCGCTGCAATGGCCTTGCGTGCAGGTATCCCTTTGATGGACATGGAGTTCTTCCAGTTCCACCCGACCGGTATCGCCGGCAAAGGGATGCTGATCACCGAGGGCACGCGCGGGGAGGGCGGTTATCTCATCAACAAGGACGGCGAGCGCTTCATGGAGCGCTATGCCCCGCGCGCCAAAGACCTGGCCAGCCGCGACGTGGTCTCGCGCGCCATCGTCACCGAGGTCAAGGAGGGCCGCGGCTGCGGCGAGAACGGCGACTATGTGATGCTCAAGCTCGACCACCTCGGCGAGGCGGTCATCTCCAAACGTCTCCCCGGTATCCGCGAGTCGAGCCAAATCTTCGCGGGCTGCGATCCGGTCATCGAGCCGATCCCGGTCTTTCCGACCGCACACTATGCGATGGGCGGTATCCCGACCGACCGCTTCGGTCGGGTCGCCATGCCGGCGGGTCACGGCTCCGAGGAGGTCGTGGTCGGACTCTACGCGGCCGGGGAGTGCGCCTGTGCCTCGGTGCACGGCGCGAATCGATTGGGCGGCAACTCGCTGCTCGACATCCTGGTGTTCGGTCGATTGGCGGGCAAGGACATCATCGAGTATGTCCGCGAAAACCCCTACCAACGTACCGTCGACTCCGCAAGCCTGGAGCAGGCGGTGGGTCGTCTGATGCGCTGGGAGCAAACGGGCGACGGCCCCACGGTCCAGCAGCTGCGCGCCGATTTCCGCAAGTGCATGGAAGACCACGCCGGCGTCTTCCGGACCGAGGAGATTATGACCGAGGGCTACAACAAGCTCTGCGAGCTGCGTGAGCGTCTCCCCGAGGTGCGTCTGACCGACCAGTCCAAGGTCTTCAACACCGCGCGGATCGAGGCGTTGGAGCTGGAGAACATGATGGATGTCGGTCTGTCGATCGCGGTCTCCGCGCTGTACCGCCAAGAGAGCCGAGGCGCCCACTCGCGGCCCGACTATCCCGCTCGCGACGACCAGACCTGGCTCAAGCACAGCCTCTACTACCGGGACGGCGACCGCATGGACTACAAACCGGTGCGGACCAAGCCTTTGACGGTCGAGTCGTTTCCGCCGAAAGAGCGGGTTTATTAGGGTTCAGGGGTCGGGGTTCAGGGTTCAGGACGGATGCGTCATCGGGCGCGTTATCGGGGGCAACCGGGTGGTTTGTGCGCCGGCGGGCGCAGCTACACCATCGGCCTTTCCGTCATCCGCGCGGCTTGGTGGATGCGCCGCCTTGCTGATCCAGCCTACGCTGACGGCGCGGTGCCGCTGAGCGCTCGCTTCGGCATCACAACAACGAATTCAGGTGCGTTATGAAGATCAGCGTCTACCGCTACAATCCGGACACCGACAGCAAGCCCCGGATGCAGGAGTACGAGGTCAAGACCTTCCAAGGCATGATGCTGCGCGATGCCTTGCTCGAAGTGAAAAAGCAGGACGAGAGCTTCAGTTTTCGCCACTCCTGCGGCGAAGGCGTCTGCGGCTCGGACGGGGTCAACGTCAACGGCCGCAACGTGCTCGCCTGCATCTCGCCCATCAGCGAGTTGAAGGAGCCGATCCAGGTCCGCCCCTTCCCGGGCCGACCGGTGATCCGCGATCTGGTCGTCGACATGACCCAGTTCTACGAGCAATATCGCGCCGTCAAACCCTATCTGGTGCGTAAGGATCCGCTCCCGGAACAGGAGATCCTCCAGTCGCCCGAGGATCGCGATAAGCTCGACGGACTCTACGAGTGCATCCTCTGCGGTTGCTGCTCGACCGCTTGCCCCTCTTTCTGGTGGAATCCGGAAAAGTTCCACGGTCCCGCGGCCTTGCTGCAATCCTGGCGTTTCCTCGCAGACAGCCGTGACCAGGCGACCGAGGAGCGGCTCGACGCGCTCGACGGTCCCTACAAGCTCTTCCGCTGCCACAGCATCATGAACTGTGTCGAGGTCTGCCCGAAGGGACTCAATCCCACTCGGGCCATCGGCAAGATCAAAGATCTGATGCTCGACAAGGGTGTCTAGCGATCCGGTGACGACTGAATCGACATCCGAGACCGCGGCCGTGACCGATGCCTCCCGGGCGGCTGCGGACACGGAGCTTGAGATCCGACGGTTGCGCTGGCAATGCCGACGCGGCATGCTGGAACTCGATCATCTCTTGGATCGCTTCCTCGATCTCGGCTACCGAGAGTTGAGTCCGGCCGAACGCCTCGCCTTCGTGCGCCTGCTCGGCGAGCAGGATCAGCGGCTCAGCGATTGGTTCATGTCCCGCGCAGAACCGCCGGATACCGAGCTGCGCGATCTGGTGCGGCACATCGTCGGTGTCGTGCGTGAGCGGCGCAGCGGGTCATCCGACTTGCAGGGGTAGGCTATCGATCGCATCATCTCCTCGCTCGTGAACGCCGCGACAACTCGGGTCCGAGGGTTCGACCCGGTATCATCTCGCTCGACGGGTCAAGAGCCGCGTGCAAGGCCGACCATTACTGGAGGAGATAACGCATGATCGATATCCGCTATCCCATCGCCGGGCTGATTGTGGCCGCGTCCCTGTGGATCCTGTACGACCGCAGAAACCAGGCCGTCGAGTCGAGTCCCGCGCCTGTACAGCCACCGATCGCGGCATCCGAGGCCGACTCGCCCGTGATTGCGGCCGGAGCCGCTCCCGCAATCGCCCTCGCGCCGGTTCGACCCTCCGCCTTGCCCCCGATGCTCCATCCGGACGACAATCCCGCGACACCCGAGAAGATTGCACTCGGGAAACAATTGTTCGTCGATCCGCGTCTGTCGGGTAGCGGCACGATGGCGTGCCAGGGCTGTCACTACCGCCATCTCGGCTGGACCGACGGGCGGACACTCTCGCCGAAGGACAACGGGGAGCTGAATACGCGGCATACCCCGTCACTGTACAACACGGGTTATCAGACGGCCTGGTATTGGGACGGCCGTGCGACCAGCCTCGAGGGGCAGGTGCTGGCGGCTTGGAAGGCCCAGATCAACGCCGATCCGGAGCAGGTCGCGCCGCTCATTCAGGCGGTACCCGGATACGCCGTCCAGTTCGAGACCGTCTTCGGCGGCGCGGCCACACCGGAGACGATCGTCAAGGCGCTGGCCGCCTATCTGCGTACCAAGAACAGCGACGATTCGCCCTGGGACCGCTACGAGATGGGCCAGACAGGGGCAGTCACGCCGGACGCGATCGCCGGACAGGCGCTCTTCGTCGGCAAGGCCGGATGCGTGGCCTGTCACGCCCCGCCCTATTACGGCAACAGCACCTTCTACAACATCGGCCTGGAGCATGGAAAGGAAACCCCCGACCCGGGACGCTTCAACGTCACCAAGAACGAGGCGGACCGCGGCGCATTCAAAACGCCCTCGCTGCGCTCCGTGGCCTTGAGCTCACCCTACTTCCACGACGGCAGTGCGCCCACGCTCGAGCTGGCGATCCGCTATATGGCCTCCGGCGGCAATCCGGATCCGAACAAGTCCGAGCTGCTGGTCGATCGCGGTCTGACCGACGACGAGATCTTCCAGCTCGGTGCCTTCCTGCGCGCGCTCACGAGCCGCGAGACCTGGGACATGCCCGAGATTCCATGATCTGACCGGGTTCGTAACGTGTCAGGAATAAGTTGAACACCGAATTTAATCGTAGTCATTGTCGTTGTCGTTGTCGCTGTCGTTGTCGTTGTCGTAATCGTAATTGAGAACGACAACGACAACGACAGGTTGTCGC
>NZ_JBBWVD010000083.1:0-6298 GCF_041903745.1 Thiocapsa sp. C2-2m
CCGCGGCCGTACAACGCCTGAACAATTTACCCCCCGCCCATACCCCGAAAACGACAGGGTAGGGCGGTAGCGTTTCCGAAGCGCCTCCGCAAGCCCGCCCGGGACCACCGAGCGAGGCCCCCCGCGAACGCCGCTCTCGCTCCAAGGCTCCGAGACTGTATGGGAATTCGTCGTCGGTTGGGCTGAGGAACGAAGCCCAACGCCGAGGTCGAGGTCACCGCTGGATTGTTGCGGGTCCGACGTCCGCCCAGCCGACGCGGAACCGTCGTTTTCGATCCCGACCGGAAACTCTTTCACCATCTCTCCGCACGGGCCTGTCGCCCCGACGCTCCACGTCGCGAACCGGACGCCCGACATCAACGGTCGAACCCCCGGCACCCCACACCGCCCACCGCCATGACCGACGAGCTTCAATACCGTGTCCTCAAGCACATGGAGGCGCACCCCGACGCCACCCAGCGCGATCTGGCGAAGGCGCTCGGCGTGAGTCTGGGCAGCACCAACTTCTGCGTGCGCGCCCTCATCGGGCAAGGGTGGGTGAAGGTCCAGAATTTCCGCCGGAACGACAACAAGCTCGCCTACGCCTACCTGCTCACCCCGCAGGGCATCGAGGCCAAGGCCCGCATCACCGCGCGCTTCCTGCAGCGCAAACGTGCCGAGTACGAAGCCCTCAAGGCCGAGATCGCCCAACTCGCCGCCGAGGTCGCATCCCACCCCAAAAGGTAGCGGCGACTTCAGTCGCCCCGACACGCCCGCGCCGAGGTCGAAGCGAGGTAGCGGCGACTTCAGTCGCCCCGACACACCCGTACCGAGGTCGAAGCGAGGTAGCGGCGACTTCAGTCGCCCCGACATGCCCGCGCCGAGGCTGATGGGCGACTAAAGTCGCCCCTCACACCCGTACCGAGGTCGAAGCGAGGTAGCGGCGACTTCAGTCGCCCCGACACGCCCGTACCGAGGTCGAAGCGAGGTAGCGGCGACTTCAGTCGCCCCGACACACCCGCGCCGAGGCTGATGGGCGACTAAAGTCGCCCCTACACCCTCCCGACACGCCCGCGCCGAGGCTGATGGGCGACTAAAGTCGCCCCTACACCCTCCCGACACACCCGCGCCGAGGTCGAACAGTGGTAGCGGCGACTTCAGTCGCCCCGACACGCCCGCGCCGAGGCTTATGGGCGACTGAAGTCGCCCCAACAACCATCCCCATCACGGCACCCCCTTAGGCGGCACACCGCATGCCGTTTCGCCTCCATCGCTGTGATCCAGTCAATCGCGGTGCAACCGCGCAAACGACCCGGAATGCCAACAGCCAACCCCCGGCTCGGAACCTCATGACCCGTTTCGACAGCGTCCAACGCGCCCTCCGCGAGAGTTCAAGCACCTGGCTCATCACCGGCGTGGCCGGCTTCATCGGCTCCAACCTCCTGGAGACGCTGCTCACACTCGACCAAACCGTCATCGGCCTCGACAACTTCGCCACCGGCCATCAGCACAACCTCGACGACGTCAAAACCCTGGTCACCCCAGCCCAATGGGACCGGTACCACTTCATCGAAGGCGACCTCCGCAACCTCGCCGACTGCCGCCTCGCCGGGCGACGCATCAACGACCGCATGGGTGCGCATGTCGCCGAGACCGTGGTCAAACTCATGCTCCAAAACGGCATCGGTGTGTGCAACAGCCGCATCCTCGTCCTCGGCCTCGCCTTCAAGGAAAACTGCCCGGACGTTCGCAACACCCGCGTCATCGACATCATCCACGCCCTGCTCGAGTACAACATCGCGGTGGACTGCTACGACCCCTGGATCGACCGCGCCGAGGCCAAGCACGAATACGGCCTCGAGTGTCTGTCCGAGGCCTCGCCGGCCGGCAGCTACGACGCCGTCATCCTCGCCGTCGCCCACCGCGACTTCGTCGCGGCGGGCGCCACCGGGATCCGCCAATGGGCCAAACCCAAGGCGATCCTCTACGACGTGAAATCCGTTCTGCCGGTGGACTCCGTCGACGGTCGTCTTTGACGAACCGAGACACGCTCGTCTGTCCGTGCGCGCCGCTGCCTTGACGGCCGGCGGGGTCGAGCTCAACTCCACGATCCCCGCCGAATTTGGAAAGGGCCCATCGTGATGCACAGGGAACCGGGAAACCATTCAACCGCATGCACGCGCAGAATAAATCGAAGTCACGCCGGCGCGACCCCACGCACGACAGCGGCTACAAACTGCTCTACAGCCACGCCGCCATGGTGCGCGACCTGCTGCGCGGCTTTGTGCCCGGCGATTGGGTCCAAGCGCTCGACCTCGCGACCCTCGAGCGCTGCAGCGGGAGCTATGTCACCGACGACCTACGCGACCGCGCCGACGATATCGTCTGGCGCCTGCGCTGGGGCCCCGACTGGCTCTACGTCTACCTGCTGCTGGAATTCCAATCCACCGTCGATCCTTGGATGGCCGTGCGCATCCAGACCTACCTCGGGCTGCTCTACCAGGATCTCGTTCGCGCCGGGACCCTGAGTGTCGCGGGACGTCTGCCGCCCGTTCTGCCCGTGGTGCTCTACAATGGCGTCACGCCCTGGCGTGCTGCCGAGACGCTGGAGCCGCTCATCGAGCCGGCGCCGCCGCTGCTCGCGCGCTATCGCCCGCGACAGGCTTACCTGCTGCTCGACGAGCAGCGCATCGCCAACGCCGGCTCCCTGCCCGAGCGCAACCTCAGTGCGGCCCTGTTTCGGCTCGAGGCCAGTCGCGGCGCGGTCGAGGCGATGGGCATCGTGCACGCCTTGCTCGACTGGCTCAAGGCGCCGGAACAGACCGGTCTGCGCCGTGACTTCGCGGTCTGGTTCGGTCGCGTCTTCCTGCCCAAGCGGCTGCCCGGCGTGCCACTGCCGCCTCTTGGCGAACTCAGCGAGGTGTATCACATGCTGGCGGAGAATCTGGAAACCTGGACCGATCAGTGGAAACGAGAAGGCTTGGAGCAAGGCTTGGAACAAGGCTTGGAACAAGGCTTGGAACAAGGCTTGGAACAAGGTCGGGAGGCAACCCGCCACCTCCTGATCCGTCAGGTGCGACGCCGATTCGGTCCAACGGTCGCCGAGCAGACACAACCGCTGCTTGCGTGCATCGCCGACCTCCAAACGTTGGAAGACCTCGGCGACCAACTGCTCATCAGTCCGGACGGAAACCATTGGTTGCAGGCCGTGCGGAGCATGAGTGCCGGAGACGAACACTAGGGCGAATACCGGAAACCCTCATACCAACGGCGTAGGTTGTGCCGAGCCGCGCGAGGCACAACCAACCGTCGGCGCAAGTTGTGCTTCCTATCGTCAGCACAACCTACGGGTATGGAAGTTTGCGGAAATCACCTAGGTTGATGAACTGGTTCCCAAGCTCCGAGACAGTGCAAGTATTCCCCAACCGTGTCGACCGAGGCGCCGGGATGTCGGGTTACGCCGCGCTAACCCGACCTACGGCGAATACCTGCACAGTCTCAGAGCCCGGGAGCGAGTGGAACGAGGGAGCCTTCCCCCTCGACGCCCTGAGCCTTTCAGACATCCATCAGATCCTCTTCAACACAGGCAGGAAGATCGGACAGCCCGACCGATGACCGACGCCTCGCGCGACGACTACGACAGCCCTTGGAAAGAAGCGCTGGAGCGCTACTTCCCGGACTTTCTCGCGCTCCTGTTCCCGCGGATCCATACTGCGATCGACTGGTCGAAAGGCCATGAATTTCTCGACAAGGAGCTGCAGCAGGTCGTCCGCGATGCCGAGTCGGGCCGGCGCCATGCCGACAAGCTGGCCAGAGTTTATACGCACGAGGGCGCCGAGACCTGGGTGCTGGTCCATGTCGAGGTCCAGGGCGATCCCGAGGCCGGTTTTGCCGAGCGGATGTACGTCTACAATTACCGCATCTTCGACAAATACCGCACCGACATCGTCAGCCTCGCCGTCTTGGCCGATGCCACCGCGCGCTTCCGCCCGAGCACCTACACGCGAGAGCGCTGGGGCTGCGCGTTGAACTTCCGGTTTCCAACGTGCAAGCTGCTGGACCTGAATGCCCGTTGGGCCGAGCTGGAAGACGATCCCAACCCCTTCGCCTTGGTGGTGATGGCGCACCTGAAGGCGCAGGAGAGCAAGGACGGGGCGACCCGCAAAGGCTGGAAGATGCGCCTGGTGCGGCTGCTCTACGAACGCGGCTACAGCCGCGAGGACATCCTGGAGCTGTTTCGCGTCCTGGATTGGCTCCTGCAGTTGCCGGAGGGTTTGGAGCGTGAATTCAAGCGCGAGCTGATCGCTTTCGAGGAGCAAGCCAACATGCCCTACATCACCAGTATCGAACGCCTAAGTCGCCAGGAAGGTCACCAGGAAGGTCACCAGGAAGGCCAAGCCACCATGCTCTTGAGCCTGCTCGCCGTCAAATTCGGTCCCCTCGGCGAAGCGGATCGTCGGCGCGTGCTCGACGCCGATGCGCAGACCCTCCTGGATTGGTCCACGCGCCTGCTGAGCGCGAGCACCCTCGAGGAGGTCTTCGCCGCCGGCCCTCGGCCCGATTCGGCACACTGAGCCGGGGTGTCGGCCGAGACGCTCCGGCACTGCGGTCTCGGAGGTCCCTTCGGACTCACGCCCGACCCACATCCCTGTCGCCCGGACGACGCCGTCCCGCTTGCCCCGCCGCCCCCAACCGGCTAAGCTACCGCAGCCGTACAACGTCTGAACAATTTACCCCCCGCCCATACCCCGAAAACGACAGGGTAGGGCGGTAGCGTTCCCGAAGCGCCGATACAAGCCCGCCCCGGACCACCGAGCGAGGCCCCGCGAGCACCATTCTCGCTCCCCGACTGTGCAGGAATTCTTCGTCGATTGGGCCGAGGAACGAAGCCCAACGATGAGGTCGAGGTCACCGCTGGATTGTTGCGCGTCCAACGTCCGCCCAGCCGACGCGGAACCGTCCTTTTCGATCCCGAGCGGAAACTCTTTCACAATCTCTCCGCACGGGCCTGTCGCCCCGACGCTCCGCGTTACGAACCGGACGCCCGACGTCAACGGTCGCACCCCCGGCACCCCACACCGCACACCGCCATGACCGACGAGCTTCAATACCGTGTCCTGAAGCACATGGAGGCGCACCCCGAAGCCACCCAACGCGATCTGGCGAAGGCCCTCGGCGTGAGTCTGGGCAGCACCAACTTCTGCGTGCGCGCCGTGATCGATCAAGGCTGGGTGAAGGTCCAGAACTTCCGCCGGAGCGACAACAAGCTCGCCTACGCCTACCTGCTGACCCCGCAGGGCATCGAGGCCAAGGCCCGCATCACCGCGCGCTTCCTGCAGCGCAAACGCGCCGAATACGAAGCCCTCAAGGCCGAGATCGCCCAACTCGCCGCCGAGGTCGCATCCAACCCCAAAGGGTAGCGGCGACTTCAGTCGCCCCGACATGCCCGCGCCGAGGCTGATGGGCGACTAAAGTCGCCCCTACACCCTCCCGACACACCCGCGCCGAGGTCGAACAGGGGTAGCGGCGACTTCAGTCGCCCCGACACACCCGCGCCGAGGCTGATGGGCGACTAAAGTCGCCCCTACACCCTCCCGACACATCCGCGCCGAGGTCGAACAGGGGTAGCGGCGACTTCAGTCGCCCCGACATGCCCGTACCGAGGTCGAAGCGAGGTAGCGGCGACTTCAGTCGCCCCGACATGCCCGTACCGAGATCGAAGCGAGGTAGCGGCGACTTCAGTCGCCCCGACATGCCCGTACCGAGATCGAAGCGAGGTAGCGGCGACTTCAGTCGCCCCGACACACCCGCGCCGAGATCGAAGCGAGGTAGCGGCGACTTCAGTCGCCCCGAGATGCCCGCGCCGAGGCTGATGGGCGACTAAAGTCGCTACACCCTCCCGACACACCCGCGCCGAGATCGAAGCGAGGTAGCGGCGACTTCAGTCGCCCCGACACACCCGCGCCGAGATCGAAGCGAGGTAGCGGCGACTTCAGTCGCCCCGACACACCCGCGCCGAGGTCGAAGCGAGGTAGCGGCGACTTCAGTCGCCCCGACACACCCGCGCCGAGATCGAAGCGAGGTAGCGGCGACTTCAGTCGCCCCGACACACCCGCGCCGAGGTCGAACAGGGGTAGCGGCGACTTCAGTCGCCCCGACACACCCGCGCCGAGGCTGATGGGCGACTAAAGTCGCCCCTACACCCTCCCGACACACCCGCGCCGAGGTCGAAGCGAGGTAGCGGCGACTTCAGTCGCCCCGACACACCCGCGCCGAGGTCGAAGCGAGGTAGCGGCGACTTCAGTCGCCCCGACACACC
>NZ_JBBWVD010000084.1:0-6266 GCF_041903745.1 Thiocapsa sp. C2-2m
TCGGTGGCCGCTTTGCGCCGGAATCGGTGGCCGCTTTGAACCGGAACGAGTGGCCGGTTTGAACCAGAATGGGTGGCCGCTTTAAATCAGATTGGGTGGCCGGATTGGGCCGGAATACGCAGGTATACAGAGAATTGGCCATGACCAGGCCGATGACAGAAGGTCATATTCCATGCTCGCCAGATTCAGTATCGAGCCGTTCCAACACCCATGACATGGTGCCCAAAATGCAAATCAGTTTCACGCCTGAGCTGATTGCCGAGCGTCTCCGGAGCACAACATCGCTCGGCCACAACCTGATGCGCTGCCGCGACCCGGCCTGCCCACAGCGCCAGGACTGCGCCCGATGGTTGGACAGATTCACGGATGCACAAGGTGTCCCACATGCTCCGAGCCTCTATCAGTTCAACCCGGCGGATGCAGACGAGCCTTGCATGGCCTTCGTGGCGATGACGCAGACGTCCCATGCGTGATCTCCAGCCTACGCCTGGGCCCGCCGAGCGCCGAGAACTGGAATGTCTTGATCGCTTGCGCCTTCAACGACGAGGCCCACGCCACGGAGTTCAACAAGCTCGGACGCATCCCGGTGCTCAGGGCGCGCATGAATCCGAACGCTATAAGGGCCAACAGGACGAGATCCTTGTCGAAATGGTCATTTGGCGTTGACCCAAGGCGACCGATGAGCGGCCTCATGGGCTTAAGTATCGGCTCTTCTGCGGTCGCTCCGGCGACTGCCTGGTGCGTTACGACAACGAGTCCGGCAAGGGTGATCATCGGCACGATGGTCCTCGCGAGGAACACTACGTTTTCGAGTCCGTTGAGCGGCTCGTTGATGATTTTCGGCAAGATTGTGCCCGTCTGGCGGGCTGGAGGTGGGAATGAAGCGCATCGAGATCAGTATCCTGAAGCCGTCCGCTGCGTTGCAGGCGTTCACTCAGACCTGGCAGGACGCACAGATGGAAGAAGCCGTCACGCCTCGGCTCGTATTCGGGAGCTTCGGCGAATTTTTCGCCGAGCTGACAGAACGGCGTCTCACCCTGCTGGGTCAAGTGGCCGCTCATGAGGGACAGGGGGTTGAGCAACTCGCGCAAGTCATTGGTCAACCCCCTGAGACCGTGCGCGCGGACGCGACGGCCTTAGTGGAACTTGGGCTATTGGATCAAAATGCGGATGGCGGACTGTCCGCGCCCTACGATGAAATCCTGATCCATGCCGACATCCGCGATGCCGCGTGACACATCACTCGGGTTGATCCGGTCGGTCCATGAATAGCAAGCATCGAAAGACGTTGCAGGCGATTTTTGCCGATCCGGTCAGACCGGCCATCCCATGGCGCGACATTGAAGCCCTGTTTGTCGCGCTCGGAGCCGTCGTGAGGGAAGGGGCCGGTTCGCGAGTCAACGTCCTATTGAACGGCCGTGTCGCCGTGCTGCACCGACCTCATCCGCAAAAAGAAACGGACAAAGGTGCCGTGAGATCCGTGCGCCGATTTTTATCTGAGGCAGGTATTACACCATGATGGAATACAAAGGCTATATCGGACGCGTTGCACTCGACGACGAGGCCGGTTTGTTTCACGGCGAGGTCATCAATGCGCGTGATGTCATCACCTTTCAGGGCACCAGCGCGGAGGACGTCAAGCGAGAGTTTCGTGCCTCCATCGATGTCTATCTTGCCTTCTGCGCCGAGCAGGGAAAGGAACCCGATCGCCCGGACGCGGGGCATTTGGTGTTGGATATCGCACCGGAACTGCAAACCGCGATGATTCGCGCGGCCACGCGTGAGCAGAAGAGTCTGGACGCCTGGATCCTTGACAGATTGGTCGCAGGCGTCGGCGGCTATCCTGCGTAGGGTTTGATCGTTGAACTTCCGCATCGCCGACACCTTCACCGACAGTCTCGCCCGCCTCGCGGGCGACGAGCAGAAGGCCGTCAAGACCACCGCGTTCGACTTGCAGATCAATCCGGCCAACCCCGGCCTCGCGTTTCACAAACTCGACAAGGCGCGGGATAAGAATTTCTGGTCGGTCCGGGTCAGCGGCGACATCCGCTTGATCGTCCATCGGGCCTCGGGGAGCCTCTTGCTGTGCTACGTGGATCACCACGACCGTGCCTACGCCTGGGCCGAGCGCCGCAAACTGGAGGTCCATCCGCAAGCCGGTGCCGTGCAGTTGGTCGAGATTCGCGAGCGCATCGAATGGGACAAGTGGACCATCTTTCTCCACCCCGCCCAGCGCCAATGGGTCGAGCGCGAGTTCAACGGCCCGGCGCGCGTCTGCGGGTCCGCCGGGACCGGGAAGACCATCGTCGCGCTGCATCGCGCGGTCTTTCTCGCGCGCCAACATCCGGAGAGTCGCGTCCTGCTGACGACCCTCTCCGAGACGCTGGCGAATGCGCTGCGCACCCAACTCCGACGCCTGATCAGCACCGAGCCACGGCTCGCCGAACGGCTGGACGTCGACACCATCGATGCCGTCGGCAGCCGGCTGTCTGCGCGACATCTCGGGCCGGCACGATTGGCCACGGATGAGCAGATCCGCCGCTTGATCGCCGAGGCGAGCACGGCGGCCGGCAATCAGACGTTCGGTCTCGGTTTCCTGCGTTCGGAATGGACGGATCTGGTCGACGCCTGGCAGTTGAAGACGTGGGATGACTATCGGGATGTCAAGCGCCTGGGACGCAAGACGCGTCTGCCGGAGTCCCGGCGAGCCGCCCTCTGGACCATCTTCGAGGGCGTTCGAGCATCTCTGAGCGAGAGCGGGTTGACCACACGCGCAGCGCTGTTGACCGACCTCGCGACCCAGTTGGGCGAACGCCGACAGCGGCCGTTCGAGTTCGTGGTCGTGGATGAAGCCCAGGATCTCAGCGTGCCGCAACTGCGCCTCCTCGCAGCATTGGCTCGCCGCGTTGGCCGCAGGCCGTCCGAGCGGACTCTTCTTCGCGGGCGACCTCGGTCAGCGCATCCTGCAGCCCCCGTTCTCCTGGCTGTCCCTCGGAGTCGACATCCGAGGCCGCGCCCGAACGCTTCAGATCAACTATCGCACCTCGCATCAGATCCGAAGCCAAGCGGACCGCCTTCTCGGTCCGGAGACCTCCGATGTCGACGGCAACACCGCAGACCGCCGCGGTACCATCTCGGTCTTCAACGGTCCGGCCCCGACAATCGCCAGCTTCCAGACGCCCGCAGAGGAGGCCGGCGCGGTCGCCGCCTGGATTACCGAGCGCATCGCCGAATCCGTCCAACCGCATGAGGTCGCCATCTTCGTCCGCTCCGAGGCCGAGTTGGAGCGTGCGCGTGCCGCGGCCACTGAAACAGGACTGCCGGCCAAGATCCTGGACGAACATGTCGAGACCGACCAGGGACATCTCGCCATCGCCACCATGCATCTTGCAAAGGGACTGGAGTTTCGCGCCGTCGCCGTCATGGCCTGCGACGACGAGGTCATCCCCTCGCAGTCGCGCATCGAAACCGTGACCGACGACAGCGATCTCGCGGAGGTCTACAACACCGAGCGCCACCTACTCTACGTCGCCTGCACACGGGCACGGGATCACCTCTTCGTCAGCGGCGTTGCTCCGGCATCGGAGTTCCTGGATGACCTGCTGATTCCGCGGCGTGGGTGAAAGACGCAAAGAACACAGCCTGACTGATCTCGGATTCCTCGGTGACGCGTCAAACGAGGCACCGGCATCAAGGACGGGGACATGAGGGACACTAGAAGGCTTGTGCTATATTTCCTCGCACACATCCCGGAGGACAGCGAGTGTCCTGGAGTCAACGACGATAGACCAAGCCGGAAACGCCTGGAACGAGCAATTCGCGAGAGGTTCGGCTTCTTTATGGTCGCTTCGAGCATGCGCGTTCGGCATCCCAATGGTGGGCTAGAAATACCTTTTTCCGAAAGTCCGTGCTTGCCGGGTCTTGTCCATAAACTTCGTCCGGCCTAGGATCGTCCACAAATCGATCCGCAGACAGAGGCTGAGATCACCGGATGCCCACCATCAGCCGGTTCTTCGGTATCGTGATCCAAATGTTTTGGCGTGAGCACGCACCGCCGCATTTCCATGCCCTTTACGCTGAGCACGAAGCGCTGATCGATATCCGCACGCTAGAAGTCATTGCTGGACGACTGCCTAAGCGAGCCCTCGGCCTGACAATCGAGTGGGCCATCGAGCACCGCGAAGAATTGATGGAGGACTGGAGAATATGTCAATTGAAGCAGCTTCCGAAACAGATCGCACCATTGGAGTGATTCCAGCCGCTCCTTGGCGGGTGAAGGGATTGTCGATATTGCCGGAGTACCGTCTGGCGGTGACCTTCCAAGATGGCACCAGCGGGATCGTAGATCTCTCTGGAGTCACCGCGGCCCATGACCGCGGTATTTACGAGCCGCTCGAGGATCCGAGCTACTTCAAGCAAGCGCGTCTTGAAATGGGTGTTGTCACGTGGCCGAACGGCGCGGATCTCGACCCTGCTTGGATGTATGAGGAATTGGTCCGGTTTAAAACGTGGTCTGTCCCCGTTTAGTTCTCTTCAACACGCCCCTGATTCCGCGCTGAGCGCCCAGCTGCGCGGGCTACCAGGCCAGCACAGCGGGATCCAGCGCGCCGGTCGGCTCGTCGCAGAGCAGCACCGCCGGCTGCTTGGCCACGGTGCAGGAGATCGAAACGCGCCGCTGCTCGCCGCTTGCAGATAACTGCTGTCCGGCGAATAACGAGATTCCGTTGGGCTTCGTTCTGATCCATATGCTCCATAATGAGCCTTTCCAGACCGACTGAACCACCCGCGCGCGATACGATGGTGCGGATGGTCGCCGGCCTCGGTGGTTTCCTCAACCGCAAGGGCGACGGCTTTCCGGGTCCGCAAACGATGTGGATCGGCTTACAACACGCCGCTGATTTCGTGCTCGCGCTGCAGGCGCAGCGCGACGCGAATGGAAGTTCTGAGTAATCGCATGGCTCTTCGCCTCTTCAAAGAGGCCGTGCATATCGTCACCGGAAAGTGGCGCATCGGTCGCCTGATCAGCGTTGAGAAGTGATACGCAGCTTCGTCTACACGTTAATGTGTATAACGATCAAGCCAAATCGCCAGCGCGCGCCATAATGCTTGTAAGTATCCACGACGGTGACCGGGCTGGGTCGGCTTGCGCAACTGAATTGCGTGCCATTCTGATTCTTAGCTGCAGCCAATACACTACTCCTACGAGATATTTTCAAAGCCACCATAGATCAATCGTTTCCCATCGAAAGGCATCGGATTATTCTCTGGACTCATTCGCGGATCTGCCTGAATCCTCTTCCATCCATCATCTCTCACCTGCTTGCTTGGCCAGGTAACCCACGAAAATACTACTGTCTCGTTTTCTTTGCACTGAACGGCCATACGAAATGAGGTTACCTCCCCTTCCGGAACATCATCTCCCCAACAGTCGACTACTGCCAGAGCACCATGTTCTTTGAAAACAATCGATGCAGCTTTAGCATGAACTATATACTTCTCCTTGTTCTCATTCGGTACTGCTGCAACAAAACCATCAATATATGACATCGCGGATTACCTTTTCAGTGTCGGATTTCATTCTTTCCCAGGCGCATAAGACGTTCTAGAGTGCATGCCCCGCATCCTGTAGTAGACTGCATGCAGTCTGGCTCAGGATTAGCCTAAAAATCCCTCAAGTCAGCTCCGTCAGGACTCGCCGTGAGGTCGATGTTCCGCAGGACCGATACGGGAGCCTTGAGCGTGCAGTCAGGAAACCCGAAACCGCGATATCCCTCCGCCGGGTTTGGTCAGGGAATGGCGGCGTATTGCTCATGCTCCATTCAGGTGGCTTTGAACATGGGTCGGAGTGCCGATTGGGCGAATTACGGTGACACTTTACTATTTACAGCATTTTCCCGGTGGCATACTCGAGTTGCATGTCTCGGCTTCCACGACTCATCGTTCCCGGCGTCCCCCACCATGTGACGCAACGAGGTAACAGACGCCAACGGGTGTTCATGGAGAATGACGACGACGCGCTTTACCGAGATTGGCTCGCCCAGGCCTGTCAGTCAAACGGCGTCGAAGCTTGGTCCTACTGCCTGATGCCGAATCATGTTCACTTGATTCTCGTACCCTCTGACGAGACAGGCTTGTCACGCGCCATCTAGGGAGTTCAATCTGACCCGATAAGGCACGAAATAGCTCATGCCGGTCTCGTGTCGCGGGGTGCGGGTGGTGATGCGCCGGCTGTCCTCCCGCCGGCCGCCATCGACAGCCCCGTCGCC
>NZ_JBBWVD010000007.1:0-171209 GCF_041903745.1 Thiocapsa sp. C2-2m
CAGGCCGACTGGCCGGTGCGCTACGGCATCACCCCGCTGGTGCTGGAGACGTTCGTCGACGAGGCGCAGTATGCCGGCACGGTCTACAAGGCGGCCAATTGGCAGCGCCTGGGGGAGACGAGCGGACGCGGTCGCCAGGATCGGGCCAATACCGCAGCCTGTGGGACCAAGGCGGTCTATGTGCTGGCGCTCACGCGCGACTGGCGCGTGCCGCTGTGTCGGCGCCCGGCGCCGGTGCTGCGCCTGGCGCCACCGGCGGCGCCGACGGCCTCTTGGGCGGAGCAGGAATTCGGCCGGGCGGACTTCCCCGATGCACGGTTGCGCCCGCGCCTGATCGGCTTGGCCGAGGCGTTCGGCGCCCATCCCACCGCCACCCTCGCCACGGCGTTGGATGGCGCCCCCCATCAGGTCAAAGCGGCGTATCGATTTCTGCACCATCCTCAAGTGGACCTCCAGACCCTCCTGCATCCCCATTATGAAGCCACCGCGGCGCGCATCGCCGCGCAGCCGCTGGTGCTGGTCGCCCAGGACACCACCAGTCTGAATTATGATGCCCATGCCGCCACGACCGGCCTGGGGCCGATCAACACCCGCCGCGACGGTGCCCAAGGGCTGAAGCTACACGACAGCCTGGCGCTCACCCCCGAAGGCATCCCGCTGGGATTGGTCGACATCCAGGTCTGGGCGCGCGAGGCGCACGCGCGCACCACCGCCAAGGCGCGCAAGGCGCGACCCATCGCCGAGAAGGAAAGCCAGCGCTGGCTCACCAGCTTCGCGCGCACCGCCGCGGTCCAGGCGCTGTGTCCGCAGACCCGTCTGGTCAACCTCGCCGATCGCGAGGCGGACATCTTTGAGCTGTTTCAGGCCGCCAGCACGGACCCGGCCGGGACGCATCTGCTGGTGCGTGCCAGTCGCACCACCCAACGCCAGGTCGACGCCGAGGACGAGGACGAGATCCAGCCGCTGTGGGAGGTCATGCCCCGCCAACCGGTGCTCGGCGGCTGCACCCTGCACATCCCCGGGCGCGGCGGCCGACCGGCGCGCACCGCGACGCTGGAACTGCGTGCCACCGCGATTGACCTGCAACCACCCAAGCGGCTCAAGGGCGCAGCGCCACTGAGGCTGTGGGCCGTTGATGCCCGAGAGATCAACCCGCCGGATGACCAGGAGCCGATCGAGTGGCTGTTGCTCACCACGGTGCCGACCACGACCCTGGAGGAGGCGCTCGAGCGCCTGGGCTGGTATGCCGCGCGCTGGAACATCGAGGTGTTTCACCGCACCCTCAAAAGCGGCTGCCGCATCGAGGACCGTCGCCTCGGCGATGCCGACAGCCTGCAGGCGTGCCTAGCGATCGATCTGGTCGTCGCCTGGCGGGTGATGGATCTGGCCAAGCGCGGGCGCGAAACCCCGGACATCCCCTGCACGGTGTTCTTCGAGGAGGCCGAGTGGCAGGCCCTGGCCTGTTATCACCAGCGCTCACCCATCCCACCGCAGACCCCGCCGACCCTTGGCGAGGCGATGCGCATGGTCGCCCAGCTCGGCGGCTTTCTCGGGCGCCGAGGCGACGGCGACCCCGGCGCCACCGTCCTGTGGCGTGGTCTGAACCGCCTCACCGATATCACCGAGACCTTCGCCATCTTCTACCCCTCGATCCCGGCTGGACCCTGAGGACTGTGTCCAGTGTGGGTAAAAGATAGCTTCGAGACCCATACCCGCTCCCGCACCCTGGCGGCACCGACCGCGGACGATCGGGTCATCTTCGACACGGCGTGGGACCTGTACCGAGCCGACACGCATTCAGGTCGCGCGGTGCGGCTGATCGGTCTGGGTCTCTCCGGCTGGACTCCGGTGCACGTGCAGCCGGATCTGTTCGCGGACATGGAGAGCCGCGAGCAGGATCCTGCGGATGATCGCCTCGACGCGACGCTCGATGCAATCCGACGTCGGTTCGGCAGGCACTGCATTCAGCGTGGGCTTTCTCGGCGGCCGTAGCGATGCAGCGACCCCGTCGTTGACAAGAGGCTTCTCCCGATTGGTTCGACGCGGATGCCGACCGCTTGTAAAGGCGCTTCTCGCCAACACCCTCGCCACTGTCCACCTCGGCACCGAAGACCCAGACCGCTTGGACACGGTAGGAAAAGCCGTCATGAGCACCGCGACGTATACATTGGTCGAGCGCAAGGGCCATTGGCTCACCGGCTGTCTGAGGGACTTTCGCGAGGACCGGCTCGGCTTCCTCGCCGACGAGCGGTGCGAATGGCGACGACCTCCTGACCATAATGGTGCACATGACCGACGCCGAAACCGGCGCGCGCCTATCCGACGAGGAGATCCGCGCGGAGGTGCTCACACTCTATCTCGCCGGTGACGACACCACGGCCCTGACGCTCACTTACGTGTGGTATCACATGGCGCGCCAGCCGGAGATCGCGGCGCGTTTCCACGCGGAGATCGATGCGGTCTTGGGCGGGCGACCTCCCGGGTTCGATAACCTGGACGCTCTGCCGTACACCCGGATGGTCTTCAAGGAGGCACTCCGGCTCTACCCGGCTGCCTATCTGTTGATGCGAGCCGCCGCCGAGCCACTCGTCATCGGCGGGCACCGCATTGCGGCGAACAGCGTCCTGATGACGAGCCCCTACGCCATGCATCGTCACCCCGAGCTCCGGGAGGATCCGGAATGCTTCGATCCCGAGCGCTTTGCCGAGAACACCGAGCGCTGCTGGCACACGTTCAAGTATTTCCCCTTCGGCGGCGGCCCACACATCTGTATCGGCAACCAGTTCGCGCTCGTCGAAGGCCCGCTCATCCTGGCGACCATCGGGCAGCGCTACCGGTTCGAGCTCCTGCATCCGGGGCAGCCACTGGAGCTGGAGCCTCGGATCACGCTCGGTCCCAAAGGCGGTATGCCGCTTCGCCTGCACCGGCGCGCGCCGGCCCGCGAGGCGGCCTGATATGCGCCACTCCCCGGCGCGCGCAACCCGGAAGGCAGCGCCTGTAGTCCTCCAAGTCAGTGCTTTCTCCGACGCCTGAGCCCGATCGCGCTAGAGCCGCTTGCACGGCGTCTCGTCGAGCGTTGCGCGCAGAATCTCCCGCTCCAGGGCCGCGGAAGGATGCCAGAATCCCCCGCGCGCGACGAAACGGCTGCCGGCGTCAACAACGCCTTTCTCCGAGTCCACCATTCGAGGCACCACGGGATCTATGGCCAGTTCCGCCAACGCCGCGTTCCGGCGTATGAACGCGTCGCGGTCCAACCGCCCTTCGGCATCGAACCCGAGCATTTCGTAGACGAGCCGGACGACGGCGTAGGGTGCCCGATCACGCACCTCCACGATCACCTCGGCCATCCGCACGCGCTGGCCCGCGAAGCGCTCCAGTCGGTGGCTCTCGGGGTCATCGACCATGCGGGAGAACTTCGCGCTGGCCAGTCGGTACAGGGTGTCGTCCGGTCCGAGGATGTAGATGCGGGTCGAGTAGCTCACGGTGACATTCTTTATCAGGCCCAAGGGTCCGTCCTTAGCGTACCGCACCGGTCGCCAAGGCATCCGTGCGCCGTCGCATGGGTAGACCTCACTACAGGCGTGTTACCACCCTCGGAGCACTGGATGCTGGTCCGGCTGGAACAGCGAGGATCGTCCCACACCTGACCAGGAAAGGGGCATCGTGCTGACGATCAATCCAGAGCTGCTGCCACCGCTGGAGCACCCGTTCACCTGACGCCCTTCAGCGGCTGTGGTGGTACGACCTCGACGGGTTTTCGCTTGGGATCTCGCGCAACCGCCGGTGCGGCTCGCAACCCCACGTCCGCAGAGGCAAGCCAAGTAGAAGCCCCGCCGCCTCCCCCCGCCGACCGCCGGCAGTCGGCCAGGAGCCGTCTCCAATCATCCGGAAGCGAGTGACTCTTGGATCCTGATACCGGTCACCCGCAGTCCAGCAACCCACGGACTGGTCGCGACGCATACCAGACATATCCGAATGCCCCCCAGCTTGCCCTTCTAGAGGGGGTTACAGGATTGCGAATAGGATGACTAGGCGTGAGTTAGATTGAAAATCTCTTTTACTTGTCATTGCAGAACACCATCCTCTGCCCCGGTATTCGTTCCGTATTCGTGCAGGGCGCTTGTCAACTGGCTCGTTGACACCGATTTCGGGCACAGCTTATCGATCGAGCCGTACACGAAGCCGCCGCGCGCGCTCGCGGAAGGCTGCTTCGCCACCCTCCAGGATTTCGCAGACGGCCTTGCGGATCGAGGAGTTTTCCAATCCACCCGCCATGTAGCTGATCGGCGGCAGGCCTCCTGACGGGGACGGGCCGGCTACCGCCACGATAATTTGATCTCCGTCGGTGTTGATGACGAGGTTGGCGTTGTGCGTCACCATGATCACTTGCCGTTTCGCCTTTGCGGCGATGAAGAGCTCGACCAACTCGTCAAAGACAGACTTCGGATCGAGGTTTTCCTCGGGCTGGTCGATGATCAGAGGCCGATCATCTGAATCGTCGAGTGCAAGATAGAGCAGCAGCAGGACGATGCCTCGCGTGCCGGGCGACAGCTTGCGGATGTCGTTGCCTTCGTAAGAGATCTCATACCGAACGGTGATGTAGTCGGTGCCGAAAAGCCAGTGTGCGAACTGCTTCGACCACGCCCGGAATTCGGCTTGCTGCGTCGGTGCATACGGCGCATGGGACAGCAGATCCGCCAGATATTTGGCTATGAAGGCTGTCATGGCGGCTTGAACCTCGGTCGCCGAGCCTTTTTCCCACGCAGGTTTGAGCGCCTTGATCGCGGTGGCAATCAACGAGCCGCGGCCGTGGAAAGGTCCGGTCTTGCGCCGGTCGAGAAGTTCCTCCTCGGCAAACGAACCCCACGTTTGGACGTCGGCGATCCTGCGAACCGAGAAGCTGAGCTTCTTCAGCGTGCCCGATGACGCTGCAAGTCGCGCCATCAGCGGCGCGTAGAGACCGGCCAGCGCGTCCTGCTCGTTGATGATTGCGTCGAAGAGGCGCCTATAGGTGTCATCGCGCTCTGTTTGAAGATCCTTCCGGCGCGCCGCAGCGCCTTGCGCATCGGTGAGCCGAGTTTCAAGGGTCTGGAGCGCGGAGTTCTCCTGCGCGATTCGGCCGGTCAGTGCTACATATTGGTCGCGGACGAGTTTGTCGGCGCTGAACAGCGCTTCGAGGCGAGTCATTTCAGCGGCGATAGGCGCGAGCTGAAGTGTCGAGACATCAGAGTCGTCGGGGATCAGTGCGACGTTCGGATCGCCGGGCGGCGGCGAAACGCCGCTCAGCTTGCAGACCTCACCATCCGCCCACGCGATGTAGCCCGCCAGGTTTTTGTCGACTTCGCCTTTGTATACAAGCAGGAATTCGTCCCACTGCTGGGGACTCAAACCGCTATTGCCATGTCGCGCCTGGGTCTGTCGGAGCAGCTCCGGGGCGCCCGTAGCGCGCATGCTGCGAACCTCGTCCTGCAGTGCAACGAAGGTGCGGCGCCGATTCCCGAAGGCCTGAATTCTGCCGCGAAGCTTCTGCGCCGCCTCGCTGAGTTGGGTATGTCGGGCCACCTGTGCCTCGGTACCCTTGACGACGAGCTTCGCGCGGTCGGCGGTGTAACCCGTGATCAGCTTCTTCTTTTGCGCAACCTGGGGGGCGAGGCTGGCGACAAGGCTTTCTTTTTCGAACTCGATGGCGATGCGGTCCGAGATTTCGGAGATCGCCTCAGCTTCGCGCTCGCGCGCCTGCCGGAACCGTGAGGTCTGCTGTTCACGCAGCTCGGCGAAATCGAGCGCCCATTCGCGATCATCCTGAGAATGGGACTCGAAGATCACGCGCTCTATCTCGTCAACTAGGCCATCGGAGACGCCTTTCGCCGAGCAAAGCTCCTCGACGAACTGCTGAGAAAGATACCGGGCGCGCGGAAACGACATATGCCCGTTGGCGTCCCTGCCATCAAGGGCGCGCGCGACCGTGGCACCGCCGCCCCAGGTCAGTGTCGTTGTCGCATCGCCGATAAGCCCGCGCGCCCGAGCCAGGAAGGATGGGCTGATGTTCTCGTCCGCTTCCCAGCCGACGGGCGTGATCGCGTCGCAGCCGGCGGCGATCACGTCGGCCAGAGCCGTCTTTCCCGATCCCCGCGCGCCGATGATGGCGACAAGGCCGGGGTTGAGAGGGATGTCGGGCGTGGTGACCCAATCAGCATCGTCGATCCGGACGTGCGAGATGACCTGCGACGGCATCGCCGAGCGTGGCGGCTCCTCGCCAACAAAAGCGCGACCCTCTGGGTCGATGCATGCTTGGCGGAGGGCATCGAACTCTAGTGCGCCCTTGATCCACGAGAAGCGATTGTCGACAGGCTGGCCCACGGACTTCAGGTCATGGGAGTCGCTGCCGTGGAGACAGGGCTTGCACCCGTCATATCGCGCGCGCAGGCCATCGATCGTCAGGTCGCGCTGGCCGATCCAGAATTCGCGCTGCGCCGGACTGCTCGAGAAAATGATGTGGGCGAACTTCTCGATCTCCTGGCGGACCGTGGCGTCGGCGGCCTGGCGGACGCCTGACGTGCCATCTCCGGCGGCGCCGGCGACGGCGATCAGGATGTTCTTCTTCGCCCATTCATTTTCGTGTATGACCTTGCGCAGTTGGTCGAAGTCGACTTTGAACTGCGTCGCACCGTGTCGGAGCGCAGCACTTTCATCGGTGATTGTCGGGGCGGCACGCTTGCCCAGCTTGATCAGCTCCTCACGCGCGCAGTCGAAGCAGTCGTTGAATGCCCGAAACTGCAGGCGTTTCAGGATGCGCTTCACCTCGGACAGGTGATCGGGATCTTCGGGGCTGACCAGCAGGTGGACGTTCACGAAGCCAGACTTCGCGGCCACTGCGAGGCGCAGCTCGATGTTCGGGAAGAGCAGCATCACGCCGGGCAACCGGCCGGCGGCTTTATGCTTGAGGAATTCCTCGTAGGTATCGGTCACGTAATAGTCGGTGACGGCGATCGCCTCGATTTGGGGCGTCAAACCTTCCAGCGTCGCAAGGTAGCACTCCCAGGGATCTGCGCTACCGAACTGATTGTTGAGGATGGTGCCGGGCGCATGGATATGCGGCTCCCATCGGTGCCATTCCGACCCGCGACTGATCATACGCATGCATCGGCTCTCGGTTTGCTGTTGTCCACCGCTCTTCTTATCTTCCTGCAGCCCTAACATGTTCGAGATTATGTGAGGACCCTCATGCGCTTGACTGCGCACAGCCTTGTGTACGCACGGCCTTAATGAACCCAAATCGCCCGTTTTGGAACTAGGCGGCCGAGCTAAGCGATCGACGCGTGGCCTTGCCGCATTTCTTATGCTGAGTCCCGCGACGCCTCGCGACCGTATATTTGTCTCGGACGGGTGTCGACGTTTGCGGACACTTCAGTGTGCTGATTGGCGTTCCGTGTGCAGCAATGACGATAGCGCGATCTCATCTTCGACGAAAGATGGAGCGTATAGGGTGGCGCAGGAGGCGGAAGAATCTCGAGGGCAAACGCGCTCCTTGAGGGTCGCGAACCCAACGCTGAGCAGCCAGCGCCGATAGGGTGCGGGTCACCGCTCCCGGCCGAGCCCGTCCGGTTAGCCGTCGTAGTCGAGTGACCGGTCATGGGGCCTTGCCGTCGCCCACAGCGGCGACTCGACTGACAGCACTCAAGGGACGATCGGCTGCGCGAGGGCCATCACGGCGGCGCACGTGCGCTGCAGGATCTGCCCTTGAACATCGACAACGGGCGTGCGTGGACAGTGGAGACGGTGCAGGTCTGCGGGCTGTCGGACGAGGACCAGGATGCGGCGCTCTCGATGCGCATGGACGACCCGATCCACGCAAAGGGCAACGAGGCTTTCATGGCGCGGTGCCGGGAGATCGCGGCGGCGCGACTCGGTCAACCGCAAGCCGTTGGGGGTTGATGTGGGCGAACAGTCGGAGCTTGTGGGTGGAACCCTCGGGGAGAGAGCAGGGTCATCCGATCACGAGCGCTCCATACGGCGCGACATCGCATTGGCCCGTCGCGGCGCGACAGCGGGCGACGGCGGGCCTTTCGGTGCCGTCATCGTGCTGGGCGGGGACATCATCGGGGAAGGCTGGAATCGGGTCATCGCCACCCGGGACCCAACGGCGCATGGCGAGATGGTCGCGATCCGCGACGCGTGCCGGCGGATCGGGAACATCAGCCTGCAGGAGTGCGTGCTCTACACCAGCGACCAGCCCTGTCCGATGTGCCTCGGCGCGAACTACCGGGCGCGGATCGAGCGGGTGTTCTATGGGTTCAGCATCCAGGATGCGGCCGGCATCGGCTTCGATGACCCGTTCATCTACGAGCAGTTGTCAAGGCCGGCGGATGAGCGCGCGATCCCCGAGATTCCGCTGTTGAGGGCAGATGCACTCGATTTACTCGAAGCCTTCGCCGCCGTCCAGGGGCGGGTGCGTTACTGAACTTGGCGTTCTGCGCGCACCGCCGGTTGACCGGGCGGTCGGAGATGCTCGCAGGGGCTATCCTGCGTGCACGGGGCAGCGAGCGACGCGCCGGACGATCCCGTACGGTGACGACTGCGCCCGAACTTGGCACCTTTCGGCTCGATACGAGAACTCGACCATGACCGACCACCCCGATGCGCGGCAGCTCGAGCTGGTCAGTCACGCCATCCTGGCGCCCTCCAGTCACAACACCCAATGCTGGCTGTTCCGCTTGGGTCCGGATCACATCGAGATCCCGATGCGGGCGGATCGGTTGCTAACCCTCCCCGCCGATCCTCATGCAGCACCCGTCGGCAGGAGAAAGTTGACCGCCTCATCGGCGCCGACCACACGCGGCACCTCATCGGCACCCTCCTTCAGCGAGACACCCGAGAGCCCACGACGACGCGATTCCTCCAACAGATAGCGCAGCTTGTGAGCCGCCGTCGCATGACTCAGCCCGGCCACACGGACATTAGACAGACAGTTGCGATCCGCATCCGTCTTGCCGACCCGCGGTCCATGGGTCAGATAAACCCCCAGGCTATCCGGTGAGCTGAGCCCGGGCCGCTCCCCGATCAGCATGACCAGGATCTCGGCCTTCAGTTTCTCGCCGATCTCGTCGCCGATCGCCACCCGGCCCTGCGCGACGATCGGAACGGGGCCAACCCGCCAGCCCGCGCTCGAGAGCTCGGGAAGGATACAATCCAGCAAAGGAATGGCATTCTCGTGAATCGCGCGCGCCGAGAGGCCATCGGCGATCACGAAGACGATATCCACTCCTGCCTCGAGCGCGCCCGCACGATCCGCCAACAACGCCTGCGAGCTGTCGTTCAGCCGTCGTCCAAGGTCCGGGCGCTTCAGATAGATGAGGCGATCCGGGGCCGCACTGTGAAGACGTACGCTTTCCAGCCCACGCGCGTCGAGTTGCGCCGCGATCGCATCGGCGTCCAACGGCAGGTGAACGGCATCCCGAGCCTGCGCATGCGCCAACTGGAAGGCGAGGTGCGCCTCCGTGGGCAGGCTGCACCCGGCGCGGCCTAGCGCGATCCGTGCATCGGTGAACCGGCGCAGCGACGACCAGGGATTCGCAACGACGGGATTGGTGCGATCGCTCATGGAGCTGCCTGCTGCAACCGAGACAGGGCCCGATGGAAGGGGTCGGGTAGCCGGTCGGAAACGATCAACCGATTCGTAGCGTCGAAGATCCCCATCTCGCCGAGCCACGACTCGAACTCGGGCGCAGGCCGCAACCCAAGCACCTCCCGGACATAGAGCGCATCGTGAAACGATGTGGTCTGGTAGTTGAGCATGATGTCGTCCGAGCCCGGGATACCCATGATGTAGTTGCAGCCGGCCACACCCAGCAAGGTCAGCAAGACGTCCATATCGTCTTGGTCGGCCTCGGCATGGTTGGTATAGCAGACGTCGCAGCCCATCGGCACCCCCAGCAGTTTGCCGCAGAAATGATCCTCCAAACCGGCGCGAATGATCTGCTTGCCGTTGAAAAGATACTCGGGACCGATGAAACCGACGACCGTGTTAACCAACAGTGGGTCGAGCTTTCGCGCCAGCCCATAGGCACGGGCCTCCAGTGTCTGTTGATCGACCCCGTGGTGCGCATTGGCGGACAGGGCGCTGCCCTGCCCCGTCTCGAAATACATCACATGCTCGCCGACCGTACCGCGCTTGAGCGACAGGGCCGCCTCGCGCGCCTCGATCAAAAGATCCAGCGTGACGCCAAAGCTCGCGTTCGCCCCCTGCGTGCCCGCGATGGACTGGAACACCAGATCCAGCGGGGCGCCTTGCTCGATCACCTGAATCTGAGTCGTGACGTGGGTCAGAACACAGGACTGAGTGGGAATCCGATAGTGACCGATGATGTCGTCGAGCATGCGCAAAAGGGTCGTCACGGCACCCGGATTGTCGCTCGCCGGATTGATCCCGATGACCGCATCCCCGTTCCCGTAAAGCAGCCCGTCGAGGATCGCCGCCGCAATCCCGGTCGGATCGTCGGTGGGGTGATTCGGCTGCAGGCGCGTCGCCATCCGTCCCGGAAGGCCGAGCGTACTGCGAAAGGCCGTCACCACCCGACACTTGCGGGCGACCAGGACCAGATCCTGAACCCGCATGATCTTGCAGACCGCCGCGACCATCTCCGGGGTCAGACCCGGTGCCAAGGCGGATAAGACCGCCGTGTCGGCCTGCTCGGACAGGAGCCAATTGCGAAAATCGCCGACGGTCAGATGCGCGACCCTGGCGAAGGCGGCGGCATCATGATCGTCGATGATGAGCCGCGTGACCTCGTCGTCCTCGTAAGGGACCACGGCCTCGGTCAAGAAGACCCGCAAGGGTAGATCCGCCAAGGCCGATTGCGCCGCAACGCGTTCCGCGTCGGTGGCCGCGATGACCCCGGCCAAGGCATCGCCCGAGCGTGCCGGGGATGCCTTGGCCATCAGGTCACGCAGATCCTCGAAGCGGTAGGTCGTACCGCCGATGCTGTAACGATAGGTGGACATCGGATGTCGGCGGCGCGTCAGGCCATGCCGCCCAACTCGGCTTCGGCCCGCTTGATCACCTCGAACTCCTCCTCCGGCGCCTGTGCCACCAAATGGTGGCGACTGTAGAAGAAGAAGTAGGCCGCCATCAGGGCATAGAAGATGGCCGCATAGAGCACCACCATCGGATCGACCAGGAAGCCGGCGACGAAGGCGACACAGGCGAGAACCAGGGCGATCCCGGAGGTCACCACACCGCCGGGCGTACGATACGGCCGCTCCAGATCGGGCTCGCGCCGACGCAGGACGATATGCGAGGCCGTCATGAGGATGTAGGAGATGGTGGCGCCGAACACGGCCATCAGGATCAGCAGGTCGCCTTCACCGGTGAGAGACAGCGCGAAACCCAGCGTGCCGGGCACGACAAGCGCAATCCATGGGGTCTTGCGCGAGCCGGTGAGGGACAGAAAACGCGGGAGGTAGCCGGCGCGGGACAAGGCGAACACCTGTCGCGAGTAGGCGAAGATGATGGAGAAGAAGCTCGCGACCAGCCCGGCGAGACCGACCAGGTTGACGAATCCGCTGACCCAGGTCCGTCCGCCGTACGCAGCCTCGGACTCCAGCGCCGCGACCAAGGGATCCCCAGACGCCATGATGGTTGCCGAGCCCGCACCTCCCGGACCGACGACCAGGATGAGGGCGGCAAACAGGAGCAGGATCAGCATGCCGACAATCAGCCCCTTGGGGAGATTTTTCTTCGGATCCTGCGCCTCTTCCGCCGCCAACGGCACCCCTTCGATGGCGAGGAAGAACCAGATCGCAAAGGGGATCGCCGCCCAGATGCCCAGATAGCCGAACGGCAGGAAGGCGCTCGCGCCGACGGCATCGGTCGGCGGAATATCGAACAGATTGGCCACGCTGAAGTGCGGGATCATTGCGATCACGAAGACCAGCAGCGCAGTGGCGGCCACGGCCGTAATCACGAACATGAGCTTGAGCGCCTCGCCCACCCCGTACAGGTGGATGCCGACGAAGACGACATAGAAGGCCAGATACACCGGCCAGCCTCCGAACCCGATCAGGGACTGGGTGTAGGCCCCGATGAAGACCGCGATGGCCGCGGGCGCGACCGCATACTCCAGCAGGATCGCCGTGCCGGTGAGGAATCCGCCGACCGGCCCAAAGGCACGGCGCGCGAAGCCGTAGCCGCCGCCGGCGGTCGGAATCATCGACGACAGCTCGGCAAGCGAGAAGACCATCGCGGTATACATGGTCGCCATCAGAATGGTCGCAATCAGCAGGCCGCCCCAGCCGCCCTGCCCCAGTCCGAAATTCCAACCGGCGAAATCACCCGAGATGACGTAGGCCACACCCAGCCCTGCGAGCAGGATCCAACCCGCCGCGCCCTGTCTCAACTGCCGATGCTCGAAGTATGACGAATCGACCTTCTCGTAGTCGGCCCCATGGACATGAATAGCGGCTTCTTCAGACACGTGCAATACCCCGCAGAGCGACGACAGCGTAGAGGAAATGATCGTTACGGTCTCGGGGTTGAACGGAGACGGGCCGAGGCGCGGTGTCTCGACATGCGCGTTCCCCAAAGTATCGACAGCTGCAACCTGACAATGCAGCGGAAGATTGATCCAGGGCAATCCGCTCCAAATCGGTGCCGATATCCTGGGTCGGCACAAGCGCTTCCGGCACGACCGCGGCCATCTCCGCTCGGTTTGCCGAGTCCGCAGGCAACGCTCAGCAGGATCGAGGCCAAGAATCGGCCGGACGGGCAAAGCAAGAAGGTCGAGTATCTGTCGATCCCCTCCAAGCGCGTGGTGCGCTTCTCGGTGGAGTCGGCAGGTATTTTGATCTGGAGGCCGAGCCCAAGCTCTGGACCTCGGGGATCTCTACCCCGGTTCAGAAGACCTTCAACACGGCGGTCAACACCATGATCTCCATTGCGCATCCGTTCTCGACGCAAGACGCCGAGCGCTATGTTGGATCCCGAGTCGAGGCGATGCAGCTGGGGCACGGCGCGGCGTTCACATTGCGCACGCACGGCCCGAAAGCATTCGTCGGATTCGCCGAGCTCCGGGATGTCGGGAGGGACGCAGGCGTCGCGATCCGGGCTCTCGCTCATGTCCGCCGGCAAGAGCATCGGGAATGCTCTCGCGAAACCCCGCCGAAACGGGTGCGGATGACGACCACACGCGCATCGACGCGGTGCCGCTCCGCGCTCAGCGCACGGAAACCGTCAACGCGAATGGCTCATCGCTGATGGAGCGCATGAGTTGGCCGACATCAATCCGATAGGTTTTCTTCTCGGTCGTGAAGCTGTATTGGTCCCGCCCATCGAGTTTGCACCTCGTCGGGGAATATCAGGTGGGCGACGTCGCGCTCCACTCTTGCGGTCTTGCAGGCAAGGTTCATCAATTCGACATGGTTGGAGTCGCGCAGGACAGTCTGGCTGAAGCGTGCCACCGGGCCGAATGCGCTGGCCAGGTCGATCTCCTGGAACGCGCCGGGACCGAGCACCTGGGTATTGACCTGCCCAGTCAGCGCGAGAATCGGTGCGCGGTCGACCTTGGCGTCCCATAGCCCGGTGAGCATATTCGTGGCGTCCGGCCCGGCAATGCTCATAGACGCAGCCGGCTTGCCGCACAGCTTGGCATCGCCGGACGCGGCGAACGCGGCGGCACCCTCGTGCCGTATGCCGATGGACTTCAGGTTCCCCTGCTCCTCCTGCAGCCTCAGCGCATCGGCCAAGCCGAGATTCGAGTGGTGTGGACAGGCGTTGTCGAGTGCCCCGATCTCGCCGCGATGACAGGTCAGGGCGATGATTTGTGTCCCGGCCTGCACCGCACGAACTTCGCCGTCCTGCAACGCGTCCGCTTCTGCAACCTTGTACCAAACCTCCTTCGTGCCCTCCTGCGCTTCGAGGTCTTCTTCAGTCATTCGACTGTGCGAGCCGTCGCACAGCGGTGGGTTGGCGCTGCGTTTGCCGAGGCAGAAAAAATACTTTCCGGCTTTCTCAGCAGTAAACCCGACCGGCTCGAAGGGAAGTCCGTACCCTGGTGTGAGCCGTCACAGAACGGTTGATTCTTGGACCGCCCGCAGCTGCGCTACCAAACGGTCTCGCCCGCCTTCAGCTCCACCGCCATAGGCTTGGTGTCGGCGATATCGGGTTTGCTCATCGATCTTTTCCGTCCAGCTGTAATCCGGAAAACGGAACACCGGAGATCTTTGCCATCTCGCCACTCAAGGTCGCGAGCTCATCTCCGGAAAACTGCCGCAGATGCGCATGCCCACACGCCCGCGCCATCACCTTCATCAGTTCCACCGAGCTGGACAAGAAGCGTTGCAGTCGCACCGCGGATTGCTCGATATCGAGTCGCCGTCTCAACTCGGGCTTCTGGGTGGCAACGCCGGCGGGACAGTTGTTCGTATTGCAGATTCTCGCACCGACGCAGCCGATGGCCTGCATGGCACTGTTGGCGATGGCAACGCCATCGGCACCCAGCGCCATTGCCTTGACGAAGTCCGTCGGCACTCTGAGACCACCGGTGATGATCAAGGTGACCCGCCGCCCGACACCTTCCTGATCGAGATACCGTCTCGCACGGGCCAGCGCCGGGATTGTGGGCACGCTGATATGGTCGCGGAACATCAGCGGCGCGGCCCCTGTGCCGCCACCGCGCCCGTCGAGAATGATGTAGTCGGCACTCGCGCGGAGCGCAAACGCGATGTCCCGCTCGATGTGGTTGGCGCTCAGCTTGAACCCGATCGGTATGCCCCCGGTGATCTCGCGCACGCGATCGGCGAAGCGTTTGAAGTCCGCCGGAGTGACCAGGTCGGTGAAGGTGGGCGGCGAAATCGCCGGCGTTCCCTCCGGGATGCCCCTGACCTCCGAGATCTTTCCCCGGTTCTTGACTCCGGGCAGGTGACCACCGGTTCCCGTCTTCGCTCCCTGTCCCCCTTTGAAATGAAACGCCTGGACTTTCGGAAGGAGATCCTCGCTGTAGCCGAATTTCGCACTGGCCAGTTCATACAGATATCGGCTGTTGGCTTCCTGCTCCTCCGGGAGCATTCCGCCTTCGCCGGAGCAGATGCCGGTACCGGCCAGCTCAGCGCCCTTGGCCAGCGCGATCTTGGCTTCTTCCGAGAGGGCGCCGAAGCTCATGTCGGAGACGAGCAGCGGGATGTGCAATACCAACGGCTTTTCGGCTTCCGGGCCGATGACCATTTCGGTACCCACCGCCGTGTCTTCGGGGAGCGGCTTGCGGTCCAGCTGCGCCACCATGATCTGGATATCGTCCCAGTGCGGCAGTCGATCCCGCGGCACACCCATTGCGGCCATTGGTCCGTGATGGCCCATTGAGCTGAGCCCCTCGCTCGCCAATTGGTGGATGAACTCAAGGGTCGGCTCTTCTTCGGTGTTGCGGGCCGGGGGCTGGCCTTCTGACCTGGTCACCGTCCCCGGTCCCTCCTTGCCGACCTGACTGTTGGAAAAGCTGGTATGTGTGCCGTCGCAGAAAGGCGCATTGGCGGTGTGCTTGCACGCGCACAGGAACGCCTCCTGGTCTTCGTCGACGACGATGACGCGTGGGGTGAACGGGGTTCCTACGTGCGAGCCGTCGCAAAAGGGCTGGCTCAGCGACCGCCCACAGGTGCAGAAATGGTATTCCTGACCCTTTGCGAGCCGGACCTGGACGGGCTTGTTGTCTGCAATGACTGGTTTTGCCATGTTCGACGATCCATGCAGTTGTTGCGCTTCGGTGTTCGGTCTAAATCGGTCATCAGTCAAGGCAAGTCGAAAAGCAGTACCTCTGCAGCCTCGACCCCTTCGAAGCGCAGTACCGGCGGGTCCTCGATCGCCAGTCCGTCGCCTTGATTTAAGGTCTGGCCGTTCACGCTGATCTGTCCGCGCGCAACATGGATGTAGGCGCGTCGCCCGGTTTCCAGCGAGTGTTCCAGCACGTCGCCGGCTTCCAGAAGGGTGCCGTAGAGGAGCGCATCCTGGTGCGTGGCGATGGAACCGAAACGGCCGTCTGGCGACACGAACAGGACAAGGCGGCCGCGGCGTTGAGCGGCCGGAAAATGTTGCTGGTCATACTCGGGCTCGACACCGAGCTTATTGGGTTCCAGCCAGATCTGCAGGAAATGGACCGGCTCGACCTGGGAATGGTTGTATTCGCTATGCCTGACCCCTGTGCCCGCGCTCATTCGCTGCACATCGCCCGGTCGGATCACCGACCCGTTCCCCATGCTGTCCTTGTGCTCGAGCGCGCCCTCGAGCACGTAGCTGATGATCTCCATGTCGGTGTGGCCATGTGTCGCGAAGCCTCCGCCGGGGGCCACGGTGTCATCATTGATCACCCGCAGGTTGGAGAACCCCATATGCTTGGGGTCGTAGTAGCTTGCAAAAGAGAAGGTGTGGTAACTGTCGAGCCAGCCGTGATCGGCGTGGCCGCGTTCGGAAGCGTGTCGGATCGCAAACATGTCCAGCTCCTGAGTTTCGGGTTTCGCATCCAGCTAACACCTAGTATCGCGCTCGGATAGAATAAACAGGACTTTGCGTAATGGACCTTTACGCAGATTGAAAAAATGGCGGAAACACCGCGGCCGGTCGGACACCAAGCGCTGAATGATAGCGGGCACCCGCTCTAACTTTGCCGGCAATCTCGATGGATGAGCTCGAAGTTTTTGTGAACGTGGTCCAAAGTCAAGGGTTTAGCGCCGCCGCAAAGCGGCTGGAAACCACGCCGGCTGCCGTGAGCCGACGCATCAAGGCGCTCGAGGAACGCTTGGGTGTCAGGCTACTGCAACGGACCACCCGCAAGCTTCAGCTCACGGAAGCGGGTGAGCTGTATTTCCGTGAAATCAGCAGGCTCTTGGGCGACCTGAGGGCGGTTGAACATCAGCTCGAAACGGTGACGGCAGAGCCGACAGGCGAATTGCGGATCGTTGGGCCGATGTCGTTCGGACAGCGTCGACTCGCTCCGGTCGTGACGCGTTTCGCTTTGGGCCATCCCAAGCTTCGCGTGACTTTGAAGCTCGAGGATCGGGAAACGGACATTGTCAGCGAAGGATTTGACCTGGCCATACGGATCGCCTATCCCAGCGATTCATCCCTCGTGGCCCGGAGCATAGGGCGAATACCTCGATACCTCTGCGCGTCGCCGGAGTATCTGGCGAGGCGCGGTACGCCGCAAACGCCACGAGACCTGCTGCAGCATGATTGTCTTCACTACAACGTCATTTCCGAACGTGAGGAGTGGACCTTCGGCGGTCCACAAGGTGACGAAACGCTCGTGATCAAAGCCGCCTTTTGCTGCAACAACGGCGAGGTATTGGATGTTCGACGCGGGCGCGTACCTTGGCCTTGAGGGTCTCGGCACGCTCGGTCACGGCAACGTCATGTTGGTTGACACCGAGCCTGTCGTGCTCGCCCGTGCCCGGTCACCCGCGCAAACCGGTCGCACGAGTGCGGCGGGCTAGTGCCTGGAACTGGCCGACAACGTCCCTTCGGGACCGCAAGACCGAGCGGGCTCGACTAACCGCTGATGGGGCACAGCGATCGGTCGGCTGGCTCGGCTCGGTGGCCGGTCTGGTTCGCTCAGACCTTGCGAACACCCGTTAGGCGGTGTCGCATCGTGGGATAGATGGCCGATCGTGAGGTGGGCGAATTCTAGAAGTTCGTGACGAAATAGTTTTGGAAACAACACCCCGCTCTCCGCTTTCAATGCTCCCGAGACGATAGCGACTTACTGCCCGCCAGATTGGCGGCCAGCACATCAGCCTGCTCGGCTAATTTCTTCGCATTGGTCTTCTGCAACTGCGCCAAGTTGTGAAGCTTCCAACGGATGCCCGGTAGATGTTCGAGATGCGCGATGCCCAGCAGCGACCAGTCGGGCGTGCCGGCGACCAGCGACAGCAGGAAGCGTCGCTCGTTGTCATCCAGCCCCTGCTGGAGTTCGCGGACCATGCGCTCTTGCGCGGCGAGCAATGCATCGAGCGGCACCAGCTCGGCGGTCATGCCCGCGAAGTTGTGCGCGTAGTCTTGTCGGATGTCGCGCAACGGTGGAAACAGCACTTCATGCACCGGACGGTTGTGGCTCGCCAGGTAGACGACGAAGGCGCGCCGGATACCAGGCGTGATGCCCTCATGCGCGAAAAGCTGCATCATCCACGAACACCAACGGCGCAACCTGCGTCAGCAGGCGCGCGGTATCAAGATAGACCGGATTCATGATTTGAGCACCAAGATGCCGTCGGCCGATCGGGACACCCAGGGCCGGTCACTGCCCGTCGGCAGCTTGGCGGGATCGAGCTTGACGGCCCATGGCAGTGAGCCTTCGCGGCCGAGCTGAAGACAGAGCCGGACGGTCTTGACGCTCGTACAGTGCTGCAAAAGCTCTCGCAGCACGTCGGCGCGGAGGCTGTAGGCGCTTTCGACAAGTTCGCGGGCTTCCTGCAACGATTGGCGCACGCCGACTTCGCTCAACAGCTCCAGCAGCGCGCGTTCCGGCGCCGAAACCTGCGGCGCCCCGCTGCGCTTCTCGAAAGGGTCGACGTGCAGCAAGGCGTTCGGCTGCTCGTCGAAGAGGCGCTTGCGGTGATACTCGGCCGGAAAATGCTCGGTGAACCACTCCGGCAGGCGCGCTGCCATCCATCCGTACAGGTGCAGAATAGGTTGCTGCGACACGTACTGGCGCAGGCCATACCAGTCGAGTGCCGACCTGCCGCCGACATGTAAACCGTCGAATCTGCGTTGCAGCAGCAGCAGGCTGGGATTCAGGGCCAGGGTGTCGTTCGGGCGGCAGTAGACGCCGCGCGCCAGGCGCGTGAGCCAGCCCGCCCGGACGTAGTGAACGGCCAGGTCTGCTGAGATGCCCAGCGCCGCCAGGTCCTCCGAGGTCAGCGGCGTCCCCGGCGCCAGCCGGGTGTAGAGTTTATTTAACTTACTTGCACCAGTCGTAGTCATACTACGACTGATATAACTTTTTCAAAGGAACGTCAATTTGATTTGATTCTCCCAGTCGTAGCCAGACTACGACAACGACAATTTGTCTAAGCAACCCCAATCAACCGTTGGGTCATCCAGCGCGAGATGCCTCCGGCTAACCTCCCCCTTGCCTCTCGGAATCCTCCCGTGCGATGAACGCTTCCGGCATTCGAGGGATCAGCGTCATTGCATTGACCGGCTCGCCATATGTCCGCACCCGCAGCGCGGCGTAGCGGTCGAGGTCAGCTTTCAGGCTGACCGGGGCCAAGCGATCTAACGGGCGTCATCGCCGCGGCAGCGATCGAGGCCACGCGATCCGCCACGACAGGCGGTCGGAGCACGCGGGTGACGTGCATCATGCGCCCGTATAGAGCATTGCATGGCCGGTTTCTCCCGAAGTGAGCTCCGTGCGACAGCTTGAATCACCTCCCCGGAAAAGCTCCGCACGCACCCGATTCCGGACCGCATCAAGCGCCACCCTCGCTGCGCCGATATCTCGGCCAGGTGAAAGACACCAGGGCGGAGTCGCCTTTGCAGAGCCGGTCCATGATCCGCTCGCCGAGGTAACACTCCATCTCCTCGTCGGTCAGGTTGCCGATCAGGAGCGTGGCACGCAGGTTCGCATAGCGGGTATCGAGCACGTCGAACAGCATCGCGCGGCGTTTATCGTCGCTGCCGATCGTCAGTCCGACCTCGTCGAGCACCAGCAGGTCGGGGTCGGTCAGCATGGCCAGCGCCTCGCTTTCCGAGCACGCCGCCCGCGTCGCGTAGGTGTCGCGCACCGTGCGCAGCGCGGCCGGGACGGACATGAACAGCCCCGTGTGGCCGGCCCGGATCACGCTCGCGAGGATGGCACAGGCGAGATGGGTCTTGCCGGTGCCGGGACCGCCGAGCAGGAGCAGGCTGTCGCCGTGACAGACGCCGGCGGCAAAGCGCGCCGCGTAGCTGCGACAGATCCTCAAGGCCTGCTGCTGCTCCGGCGTCGTGGCCCGATAGCTCTCGAAGGTCTTCGCGCGAAAGCGCGGGGGGATTCCGCAGCGTCCGACGGCCGATTCGAGCCGGCGTTGCGCCTCGTCCCGGCGTGCGGCCAGGAGGTGTCGGATCTCGCGGCGTCCGTGCTCCGCCAGCTCCTCAAGCGACATCAGCCGGCAGCAGCCAGGGGATGCGATCGAGCGGTGTCGCTCCGCGGGCGTAGTCTTTGTCGGCGAGTCGTCCGGTCGGCTCATGCGGTGGCCTCTGCGTCGTGCGGGCCTGCAGGGTCTGTAGGCGCTGGATGAAGGTGGCGTCCCAACTCGTGCGGTGCGATCCGGTGTCGGACCAGTAGGCGACGAACTCCTCGACCTGTTCCTGGACCCAGTCGCGTGCGATGCCCTGCTTGGCGGCCCAACTCAGGACCCGCGCACCGGGACCCCAGTCGGGCGGAATCGGGCGCGCCGGATCGGGTCTGCGTTTCGGGGTCTGTCGCCCCCGGTCCAGGGGCGTGTCGCCCCCGGTTCGGGGATTCGGCCCCGTCGGGTCGAGCGGATCCACGACGATCGCACGTCCGTCGTCGAGGGGAATGGGTTCGGTCCCCCACGCTGTTTCCTCGTCGCGGATCGGCGCCTGCGCGGGGGATGCGCCAACCGCAAGGCTATAGAGGGTGCGCTGCGGCCGGCTGCGCGTGCGCTGGATCAGACCGCGCGCCTTGAGTGCCGCCAGAGCGCGCGTGACGGTGCGCCGGTCGACCTCGGCGCGCGCGGCCAGGCGCGACAACGATGGCCAGCAGCCACCCGCCTCGTCGGCATGTTCGGCCAACGCCAGCAGGACCAAGCGCTGTGCCGACGTCAGTCCGCGGCAGTCCCAGGCCCAATCGCGTGCCGCTCGGCTCATGTCGGGCGCGCCTGCTCAGGGCGGCGTTGCAGCAGATCCACGACCTGGACATCCAGAGAGCGGGCGATGCGGCGCAGACTGGCGAGGGTCGGGTTGGCGTCGCCGGTCTCGATGCGGCAGATCCAGGCTTGCGAGGTGCCGGCGCGCTTGGCCACCTCGGCTTGGGTCCGACCGGATCGCCTGCGCAGGTGACGGAGGTTTCCTCCGATGGTGCTGTTCATTCCGGGCTCCGAATCACTGTCTGTCATATCCCGGCCGGCGGATCGGACCGACCTGTGCATTGCCGCTGCCGACAGGGAACACGCGCCCGAGATCGTCACGCCGGCCGCGTGGCCGAAGCCTTGGCCGGTGCGGAAAGCGTCCTCGAACGCTGGACAGATGATAGGCCGATTGCCTGCGCGGCGAAGCCGCTCAAGATGACGCTTTTCGACGTCTTTCGCGTGTTTTGGGTTTTTTATCGGCCAACGGGAGCAATGTGGCGCAGCGCGTCGGGCCGGGGCGGCCCAGCACCCGCACAGACGTAGACGAATCGAGGGATGACGGCTAGCGCGGGCTTGGCGCTTTCCGCCGGTTCATGTGGTGGATGGACGGACGGCTCGATCGCCTGCGCAATCGCCGGAAGGTGTGCTCTGCCTATGTTGCGCGAAGTTGTGCGGTACCGTCGCGACCGGGTCGCATCGGCAATCGTCGCCCGACAGAGACGCGGCCGCTCGCGGACGAGCCGCCGTCCTCGAATCAGGACGATTCGAGCATCGTCGCGATCGTATAACTGATCAGACTCAAGATGAGCATAATGAATCCGATGGTCAAAATGATGTTGTCGGGCATGTCCGACAAGAACTCCACCAGGTAGAGCGGGGCAATGGCGGCAAACATCAGCACCGAGCCGAGCACCCGCAACAGGCTACGTTGCTGGCGGTGGCAGCGCGGGACCGCCGGCGGCGCAACGGCCATTGCGGGAAGATCGATTCGATGATCGGGATGCGCGTGTTCGAACGCGTTGTGGTTCTTGAGATTGATGCCGCCGATATCGATGCTCAACGACGGCATCGCCACGTACGACGGCCTCGGCTTGGGCACGCTGTCGCCCATGATCCCGCGAATTGTCGAACGGATTTCATCACTTTTGTCGAGCATCGAACAACCTCCGCTGTTCCGTGATCCGAAGTATGCAGCTGATATCAAGCACATCGGATCGTCGCCCGACGCATCGACCGCGTCAACGCAGAAACGCGTCGAGCGACCGTTACTCCGGGGCGGATGCGCTGATCCGTGCACTCGGTCACGTTCAGCTCGCCAGCCTGACGAGCTCCAACACCGGTGCCCTGCGGACGTCTTCGCTGCTGCGATAGAGGCTGTAGAGTGCCGCGACCAGCTTGGCCTTCTTCGCCGGCGTCAAGGTCGCGCCGATCTCCTCGAGTCCGCCTTCGACCGACTCGAGCAGGGTTTCCAGCAGATCCACGTCGACCGGACCCCGAACCATCGCGTCCGTGCCGTCCTCGGCGCGCCCCTGCCCGGTCGCCAGCCAGAGCAGGGACACACCCGCCACGCGGGCGATATCGACCAGCTTGTCCGCCCCGGGAACGCTCGCGCCCGCGAGGTACTTGCGGAAGATGCTCTCGGAAATCCCGCACTTTTGCGCGAAAGCATTCGTGGACAGCACGCCCTTGGCCCGCGCCAGGCGCGTCGCGAATCCGGCGGCATCCCAGAAGATTTCGCGCTTGAAATCAGAATCTTGCTTGTTTATCGCCATGGCCATACCACCCGAATCGAGCGCCGAGAAATCGCGTTATAGTGATCTTAACGTCGCTTATTGCGCTTTTTTATTTGACATTTTCGTTTTATACGCCCGATTATAGCACCGTCAACCTGTTTTTCTGCCGTGAGAACGAAGATGACGGACATACCCTCGACCAACGGCGCGGGACCGGGCCGCCCCGACCCTGCGCCCTACCTCGATTGCGAGGTCGATACCCTGAATCTGATGTGGCTGCTCGGTGCCCGCGAGCTGGCGCGTTCGGACGCCGAAAAGGCCGTCTTGATCTATGGTCTCGACCGGGAGGTGCTGGAGATCCTGCGGCACGCCTCGCTCGCGATGCTGCGCGAGCTGGCCGCTTCGGGCGTGCTGTTGTTTCGACCGCGCTTTCGCGTGTGCTGGCTGCAGGAACGTCTTCGCACGACCGGGCCGTCCGCACTCGGGTTGGGGCTGCAGGTGATTCTGCTCGCCGCCGAGGAGGTCGCGCAGCCATGAGACTTCGGCATCACGCCAGGACGCAGCTGGCGATCGCCTTGATCCGGCGCGGCATGCGCACCTCGCTTGTGGCGCGGATCAGCGGTCTGCGGCCGGCCGTGCTGCGCGAACTGCACCACGAGATCCACGGCTGCAAGCCTTTGCTCGGTCAGCTGCCGAGCACCGCCACTCTCCTCGGCACGGCGCGTCGCCAGGCCAACGCATCAGTGTTTACGGGCCTGTATCGCGCCTTCGGCGGGGCGGCGGTTCAGCGATGCATCGACATCGAGGCGCTGCTCACGGGGCACCACCTCTATCTGGAGCAGATGGTGCGGCTGGCGGCATCCGACACGCTGGGCCCACCCCTCGACATCAATCAAGGCTGGGTGATTGCCCGCGACCTGACCACGGGGCTCGTGCTCTTCCGCACCTGCGAGCGCTGCGCGATCCCCTACGTTGCAGGGGCGTTCTCGCGCCGGGCAGTCGACTGTCCAATCTGTGCGTTGAAGATTTCTCGGCCGTCGCGCGATGGGGCTGATCGCCGGCCACCCGACGAAGCCGTGCATTCACCTCCGGCCGGGAATCACAAGGATCACATCACGACAACAGATCCCTGACGTCGGCCCCCCGTTCACCCTGCAACCCGAGCGATCGCCTTTGAATCCATCTTGGCGCCCAGTCCAATCCCGGCGCGCCGAAGCGCCAATCGAACCGCTTACTTCATTTGGAGACGTTACATGCCGACCTCTGTGCTGCGCTTGCGAACCGTGCTCGAGCGCACCGGCTACAGCCGTTCCGTAGTGTATGCCCGCATCGCCGCCGGACTGTTTCCACGTCCGATCGCGCTCGGTGCACGCGCGGCCGCCTGGCCCGAGCATGACATCGAAGCGGTACTCGCCGCGCTGATCCGCGCCGTCACCGACGACGAGCTGCGCACCCTGGTCTCGGGCATCCATGCGCGACGATCGACCTTCGGTCTCCGTGCGGATGAACGCGCGCTCGCCGTCACCCAAGCCTGCGCCGAGACGCAAGCGCAGGCGTCACGCCGAGCAGGCTGACCCGGGCAGACGGGGCGATCGCGGAGCGGAGCCGCACCGGGGCTGCGCGATGAATGCCTTTGGAATGATCCGGCAGAACCAAGAGATGTTTCGCAGACGAGAGGACCAGGGATACATCAGGCTCGGCGCCGCTCTCGGCTCTTGCCCGGCCTTACGGCAGCGAAACCGGCGGCCTTCGCTGAAGGATCCGCCGAGATCGGTACGCAGGCCGGGGATGAGAATGGCGCGCTTCATCCGGAGTGTCGCGTACCGCTCGCGATTGGGTCCGGGTGCATCGTGCTGCGGGAGGAGCTCGCCCCTCGGCGACAGCCTGATTTTGCCCCAGGCCGCCCAGCGGGTCCCGCCTAAAACGACACTCCGTTGTTGATGCGCTGGATTCGACAGGACCCTCGAATGGCTTGACGGCGTGTCGGATGCGCTCAGCAGATTGCCTCCACTTCACCGACTCCGACTCCGGGATTGCGCCCCTTCGTCAGGTCGTCAACCCGATCGCACACACGCCTACAGGGGCCGCTCGGCTTCGCTCTGCTCTCCTCGCCTAGCAGCAAGCATCCACGGCAGCCCGAGAGCATGCCCTGGAGGCGACGTAATAGATCGACGCCGTTTCCGAATCGCAACGGGGGGCACTTAAAACGAACGCACCCGGGCGTTCGAACGATCGGATCGACCGAGGCAAGTGCCGACGAATCCTGTCGGCGAACTGCGGCGCCGGTTGACTTCGGGCATCCAACTGCGAGAGGCGCACAACTCAACCGTTGCGGACCCCGAGCGTCCCAAGGCGGCACCCCTGACGTCGGAACGGCATCTCCCGACACCTGAGCTCCGGAACGGGTCGCGGCCGCCGTATCCGGTCGCGCAGGGCGCGCGACGCATGATGTGCTCGGGATCGTACACGGATGGCCGCGCGGTCAGACTGACGCGTTAAGGGAAAGGTCGTCTCGGTGCCGCCCCAAACATCGGGGTCGATGCCGGGTCGCCGCGACGTGGGGGACGCGAGACGCGCTGCGGCAGCATCGCCGAGTGTTGGGGGCAAGCATGGCCGTTAGGCAGGCATCAGGCGAGGATCAGCCGGGTTCGGTATCCGAGATGCCCCCTGCACAACTCCACAGATAGAAAGTTTGGTTGGGGGCAATTTTGGGGGCAGAATACTTACCGCAGAGCTTACTGAATTCTATGTTATTGTTTTTATTTATATTTTTCAATGCTAGTGGCGGAGAGAGAGGGATTCGAACCCTCGATAGGGGATTAGCCTATACTCCCTTAGCAGGGGAGCGCCTTCAGCCACTCGGCCATCTCTCCGACGAACGCGTAGTTTATCCTGACAACGCGTCCTTGGCTACAGACTTAGTCTAGGCGAGTTCCCGGAGGAACGGCTCCGGCAATCGGACCCCCTTCAGCTTGCTCGCGTTTGATGCGCTCGTAAATCTCTTCACGATGCACCGCCACGTCGCGAGGTGCATTGACCCCGATCCGTACCTGGTTTCCTTTGACACCGAGGACAGTCACTGTGACCTCGTCACCAATCATGAGAGTTTCGCCAACCCGGCGAGTCAGAATCAACATCGCTTAATCTCCCTTACGTTCCCTTTTCCGATTGAATGATAGTACCCGAACCGTCAGCCAGACGTGTCGCGGATTGTTACTTGTGAAGGCAAAGCTGATTGCAAGTCGGGTATGAGAAACCAAGTCTCATTGCAGGATTTTAGCATCCAGACGCAAGACCGAGAAATCTCAAGCTCTCCGCAGATAAAATTGTCATCGAAAACGAAATTCCAAGAGACCTGGGCGGGTTCGAGCCGACCGACGGTCGACGTACATCTCGACCAAGATCAGGATGACGCGTGTACGCCGAGCCCGAAGGCATCGTGCAAGGCTCGCACCCCGAGCTCAAGATATTTCTCGTCGACCACGACCGAGATCTTGATCTCGGAGGTCGAGATCATGCGGATATTGATCCCTTCTTTGGCCAGTGTCGAGAACATGAGACTCGCGATCCCCGCGTGGCTGCGCATCCCGACCCCGACCAGCGAGATCTTCACGATCCGGCTGTCTCCGAGCACTTGGCGTGCACCCAACTCCTTCGCCGTGCGATCCAGGATCTCCGTCGCGCGCGGGAAATCGTTGCGGTGCACGGTAAAGGTGAAGTCGGTCGTCGCCTCTTTGGCAGCGACGTTCTGGATGATCATGTCGACTTCGATGTTGGCCTCCGCGATCGGCCCGAGGATCCGGTAGGCCACACCCGGCTGGTCCGGCACGCCGAGCACGGTCAACTTGGCCTCGTCGCGGCTGAAGGCGATTCCGGAGATCTTGGCGTCTTCCACGATGTCTTCCTCGAACGTAATGAGCGTACCCTCCCCCTCCTCGAAGCTGGAAAGCACACGCAGGGGCACCTTGTACTTGCCGGCAAACTCGACCGAACGGATCTGCAGCACCTTGGAACCGAGGCTCGCCATCTCGAGCATCTCCTCGAAGGTGATGCGATCAAGCTTGCGGGCCTTGGGCTCGACGCGCGGGTCTGTGGTGTAGACCCCGTCCACATCGGTGTAGATCTGGCATTCGTCGGCCTTCAGGGCGGCCGCGATCGCCACGGCGGAGGTGTCGGAGCCGCCACGCCCGAGTGTGGTGATATTGCCTTCGGCGTCGACACCCTGGAAACCGGCGATGACCACGACCCGACCGGCCTCGAGATCGGCACCGACACGGGCACCGTCGATGTCGTGGATGCGCGCCTTGTTGTGGGCGCTGTCGGTGAGGATGTGCACCTGACCGCCCGTGTAGGAGCGCGCGGCACAACCCATGGCGTCGAGCGCCATGCTCAAGAGCGCAATCGCCACCTGCTCGCCGGTAGACAGGAGCACGTCGAGCTCACGCGGGACCGGACGATCCTGGATCTGCTTGGCGAGCCCGATCAGTCGATCGGTCTCCCCGGACATGGCCGAGACCACGACCACGACCCGATGCCCCTCATCGCGCCAGCGCTTGACGCGCTCGGCCACCGCCTTAATCCGCTCGGCATTGGCCACGGATGTGCCGCCGTACTTCTGAACGATCAGCCCCATCGAATTCTCCCGGCACACACGTCTCGCGCTCTCCCGAAGTATTCGGTCCGATGAACCGCGAAGGTGCAAAGGACGCGAAGAATAATGATCTATCGACAATCCGGACGGTTTGCTGCACGCAGCTCCGCGGGTCGCGGTCGGTCAGGTTTGGTCGGCAGCGCCGTCAGCCGAATCGAAGCCTAGACCCTGCCGCACCCAACCGTCCACCAGCGCCAAGGCCGCCGGGAGACCCGCCGGATCGTTGCCGCCGGCTTGGGCCATGTCGGGACGTCCGCCGCCCTTGCCACCGACCTTCTCGGCGACCTCGCGGATCAGATCGCCGGCCTTCAGGCGGTCGGTGAGATCCTTGGTCACACCGGCGATCAAGCTGACCTTGCCGTCGCCCTCCGTGGCGAGGACGACGACGGCAGAGCCGAGCTTGTCCTTGAGCTGATCGAGCGTCACGCGCAGGACTTTGGCGTCGGCACCCTCGAGCCGCGCGGCGAGCACCTTGACGCCGTCGATCACCACCGCCTGCGACGCCAGATCCTGACCAGCGGAGCTGGCGAGCTTGGCCTTGAGCTGCTCAAGCTCCTTTTCGAGCCGACGGCTGCGCTCGAGCAGCGCAACGACCCGCTGGTCGACGTCCTCGCGCCCGCCCTTGAGGAGCCCGGCAAGGCGAATAAGTCGATCCTCGTCGGCCTCGATCCAGTCGAGCGCGGTCGCACCGGTCACGGCCTCGATCCTCCGCACGCCGGAGGCGATGCCGCTCTCACCGATGATCTTGACCAGACCGATATCGCCGACCGCTTTGACGTGGGTTCCACCGCACAGCTCGGTGGAGAAGTCGCCCATACGCAGCACGCGAACCTGGTCGGAATATTTCTCGCCGAAGAGCGCCATGGCCCCGGACGCCTTGGCATCGTCGAGGCTCATGATACGAGTCTCGACGAGATGATTCTCGCGGACCTCGCGGTTGACCATCCGCTCGATCTCCAGCAGCTGCTCGCGCGAGACCGCCTCGTAGTGCGAGAAGTCAAAGCGCAGTCGCTCCGGACCCACGAGGGAGCCCTTCTGCTGCACATGCTCGCCCAAGACATGACGTAAGGCTGCATGGAGCAAGTGGGTGGCCGAGTGGTTTAAAGCCGTCGCGCGCCGTCGCGCGCCGTCGACGCGCGCGTCGACCCGATCACCGACCGCGAGGACACCCTCGTCGACACGTCCCAGATGACAGACAGCGCCCTCGCCCTTCTTCTGCGCATCCAGCACCTCGAACCGGCCGGTCTCACCGACCAGCCAGCCCCGATCCCCGACCTGGCCGCCGGACTCCCCGTAGAAGGGCGTGAGATCCAGGATGACCAGACCTTCCTCGCCTGCGGTGAGCTGATCGCGGGAGCCGTCCGCGGAGTAGATGGCGAACACCGTCGCCTCCTCTTGCAGCCGCTCGTAGCCGCAAAACTCGGTCTCGCCCTGGACATCGATCTCGAGACCAGCCGCGCCGCCGAACTGGCTGGCGGCGCGTGCGCGCTCGCGCTGCTGCGCCATCGCCTGCTCGAAACCGTCCGTGTCAAGGGTCAGGCCGCGCTCGCGGGCGATATCGGCCGTCAGGTCGGTCGGAAAGCCATAGGTATCGTAGAGTTTGAAGACGGTCTCACCCGGAATCCGCGCATCGCTCAGGGTTCCGATCGCCTCGTCGAGCAGGCGCATGCCGTGCTCGAGGGTCTCGGCAAAACGCTCTTCCTCGAGCAGGATCATGCGCTCCACATGCTCGCGCGCCGCGACCAGCTCGGGGTAAGCCGCTCCCATCTCGGCGACGAGCGCCGGGATTAGGCGGTGGAAGAAGGGCGTGGTGCAACCGAGCTGGTAGCCGTGTCGGATGGCCCGACGCATGATGCGACGCAGGACATAGCCCCTGCCCTCGTTGCCCGGCGTCACCCCGTCGGTGATCAAGAAGGCCGCGGAACGGATATGGTCCGCGATGACGCGCAGAGATTTGTTCAGGTGATCCGAGCAGCCGGTAAAACGTGCCGCCGCGTCGATGAGACGCACGAAGAGATCGATCTCGTAGTTGCTGTGCACGCCCTGCATGACGGCGGCAAGGCGCTCCAGACCCATCCCGGTGTCGACCGACGGGCGCGGCAGCGGGGTCAGATTGCCCTCGGCGTCGCGGTTGTACTGCATGAAGACCAGGTTCCAGATCTCCACGTAGCGATCGCCGTCCTCGTCCGGCGAGCCGGGCGGGCCGCCTGGGATCTCGGGGCCGTGGTCGTAGAAGATTTCGGAACAGGGACCGCAGGGACCGGTCTCGCCCATCGACCAGAAATTGTCCTTTGCCCCGCAGCGCGAGAAGCGCGAGGCGTCGGCACCGATCTCCTTCAACCAAATGTCGGCGGCCTCGTCGTCTTCGGTGTAGACGGTGATCCAGAGCCGCGCCGGCGGCAGGGCCAGGACGCGGGTCAGATAGTCCCAGGCGAACTCGATCGCGTCGCGCTTGAAATAATCGCCGAAACTGAAGTTGCCGAGCATCTCGAAAAAGGTGTGATGCCGGGCCGTGTAGCCGACGTTCTCCAGATCGTTGTGCTTACCGCCGGCACGCACGCACCGCTGCGCGCTGACCGCGCGGTTGTAGGTGCGCCGCTCGCGCCCGAGAAAGACCTCCTTGAACTGCACCATCCCGGCATTGGTGAAGAGAAGGGTCGGATCGTTGCCCGGCACCAGGGGGCTGGACGGCACGCATTCGTGATCGCGTTGCGCGAAATAGTCGAGAAAACTCGCTCGAAGCTCTGCGCTGGTGCGGATACTGGTGCTGGTGGTCATGGGTATGCTCGGTTGGACTGCGGACGCCGGCCGGTCAATCGGGCCAGCGCAGGAAGCGGCGGATCATCTCGGGGGGAAATCCACGTTGCTCGAGGAAACGCCCGCGCCGGGCGTACTCGGCGCGGTCGGGCGGCGGCTCGCTGCCGAATCGGCGATCGTAGATTTCTGCCATATAGGCGGACCAATCATCCCGCGCGGCGTCGAGATGATGGTCTACAAGGGTATCGGGAAGGCCCTTTTCATACAACTCTGAGCGGATTCGCAGGGGTCCGAACCCTTTGGCTGCGCGCTCGGCAACATAGTGTTCGACCATCCGGTTCTCATCGAGCGCGCCCTCGGCGACCAACCGGTCAAGCGCCTGCGCAATCCCCGGGTCATCGAAGCCGCGCGCTCGGAGCTTACGCTCGAGCTCCGCGCGCGAGTGCTCGCGGGTGGCAAGCAGTCGACGGGCTCGATCGGCGATCTCCGCCGCGGGGTCGGGTTCGTCCATCGCTCGACAAGGGGCTAAGGTCTAGATCTCCACCTTGATCTCTTCAGGGGCCTCGGCGATCGGTGCGACAGCGGCGCCGGGCAAGGGGTCGCCGATCTTGGGCAGAAGCTTTTCGCGAATCTTCGCCTCGATCGCCTTGGCAATCTCGGGGTTTTCGCACAGGAAGACCCGCGCGTTGTCCTTGCCCTGCCCGATGCGATTGCCCTCGTAGCTGTACCAGGCGCCGGATTTCTCGATGAAGCCCTCGTTCACCCCCAGGCTAACGATCTCGCCTTCGCGCGAGATGCCTTGGCCGTAGAGGATGTCGAACTCGGCCTGCCTGAAGGGCGGCGCGACCTTGTTCTTCACGACCTTGACCTTGGTCTCGTTGCCGATGACCTCGTCGCCCTTCTTGATGCTGCCGATACGGCGGATATCGAGCCGGACCGAGGCGTAGAACTTGAGCGCGTTGCCGCCGGTCGTGGTTTCCGGAGAGCCAAACATGACGCCGATCTTCATCCGGATCTGATTGATGAAGATAACCAGGCAGTTGGAGCGCTTGATGTTGCCGGTGAGCTTGCGTAGCGCCTGGGACATGAGTCGCGCCTGCAGACCGACGTGCGAATCGCCCATCTCGCCCTCGATCTCGGCCTTCGGGGTCAGGGCTGCGACCGAGTCGACGACCACGACATCGACCGCGCCTGAGCGCACCAGCATGTCGGTGATCTCGAGCGCCTGCTCGCCTGTGTCGGGCTGGGAAACCAGCAGATCGTTCATGTTCACGCCGAGCTTCTCGGCATAGCCGGGATCCAGGGCATGCTCGGCATCGACGAAGGCAGCCGTACCGCCGGCCTTCTGCGCCTCGGCGATGATGTGCAGGGTTAGGGTGGTCTTGCCGGAGGATTCCGGGCCGTAGATCTCGACCACGCGGCCCTTGGGCACACCGCCGATCCCGAGCGCGAGATCCAGGCCGAGCGAGCCGGTCGAGATGGCTTCGACCTCCCGAATGACACCCGTGTCGCCCATACGCATCACCGAGCCCTTGCCGAACTGTTTTTCGATCTGGGTCAGCGCGGCGGCCAGTGCCTTCTTGCGGTTGTCGTCCATTGGGTCTCCGTTGAACCTGATCGGCTCGATCTTCTTAAGGGGGCTTGTTCGGCGATGTCCGGATCCGACGCGATCGGCGAGCACCGGAGCATCCGCCAAGACACCCGTCGCCCCACACGTCACGGCGTGGATTATCGCATAGCGAATCGGAAAACGGCACAAGGCATACCACCCCCGTACGGGTGCGCAAAGCATTCAAACTGCCCACGTCGCACACGCGCAGACCCTGCACGCAACACCGCCGGTGCGACGCTAGATCAAAGCCCACCGACGGCGCACCCGATAACGCTGACCGGGACCGCCGTTACCAGCGGCCAACACGATCTCGCGGACCGACCAACGAATCGGCGCCGGCCACTCGGACACCGACGCCGCCGCGGCTTTGCGTGCGAGTGTGATGTGCGGGCGATACGGACGCGGATCGGCCGGAAGACCGCAGGTCGAGAGCTGCGCCTGAAGTTCCGACACGAGCGCGGTCAAGGGCTCGGGCGGCGACGCGGGCGCGCACCACAGCACGCGCGCCCGCGCGAAATGTCCGACCCGATCGAGCTCGAGATCGAATCCGGGGGATCGAATCCGATCCGCAGCCCGCTCCGCACAACCGAGCACATCGGGTCCGAGCGGGCCGAGGAAGGCAAGCGTCAGATGAAAGTCGCTCGGGTGGGTTGCCCGTGCACCGACGGATAGGAAGCCGGGGACGCGTGCAGCCAAGACGTCGCGGACCCCGTCATCGGGCCAAAGTGCGAAAAACCAGCGCTCAGACAAGGCCGCCGAGCCGCTCGACCAAGCCGTCGATCGCCGCCTGCACCGAGCAGCGGCGCACGGCATTGCGATCGCCTTCGAACTGGAAGCGCCGGGTCTCGACCCGCCCATCGGGCCAAGCCCACGCGAGACAGACGGTCCCGACCGGCTTCTCGGGGCTACCGCCGCCGGGTCCAGCCACGCCGCTGATGGCGACGGCGACGTGGGCGTGGCTGCGACTCAGGACGCCCAAGGCCATCTCCGCCACCACCGCCTCGCTCACGGCACCGTGCGCGGCAAGCGTCTCGGACCTTACGCCGAGCATCTCCTGCTTGGCCGCGTTGCTGTAGGTGACGAAGCCGCGATCGAGCCAGGCGCTGCTACCGGCAAGATCCGTAACGACCTTCGCCAACCAGCCGCCGGTGCAGGACTCCGCAACCGCAAGCCGCAGGCCCGAGCGCAGCATCAGCTCGGCAAGCGGGACGGCGCTCGGTTCTTGCGCGCAGGGGGATTGAGGGTCATTCATGACGGAATCAAACCGCAAAGGCGTCGAGGACGCAAATCGACCTCTCGGGTGGAAAATCCAATGGATTCGCTCCAGAATGCCGACCCATCGAAGTCAGACCCGCCGATCGCGGCGGCCGACCCCGGAGCCGATGGATGACCGACCTTCAGATTTATTGCGAGCACAAACCTTCCCCCGCCAAGCTGGATGTCCTCGGCGTCGAGCACTGGGCGGTCTGGAAAAAGGAGCCATCGACCTTTCCATGGCGTTACGATCGCTCCGAGACCTGTTACGTGGTGCGCGGGCGTTTTCATGTCACCCCGGCCGGCGGCGAGACCCACACCTTCAGCCGCGGCGACCTCATCAGCTTCCCCGCCGGCATGGAATGCACCTGGGAGGTGGTCGAGCCGGTCGAGAAGCATTACCGATTCGACTAAACCGCGCCGGCTCCAACGGTCGTCATGTCTGCCGGGGCCGATCCCAACTAAAAACATGACCTACCGCGCTGGGCGCGGTTTAGTTCCAGAAATACCAATAACCAACCGGAGAGAAACGACAATGCGAAAGATCCTGCTGTCCCTGCTGATTGCCTTGCTGCCGCTGACATTTCTCGCCACGCAGGTGCGTGCCGAAGCCATGACCATCTCCGATACCGTGCTCAAGATGCCGCTCGCCGAGGACGTCTCGATGGACGAGGCCGTCGATTCGATGATGCTCCGCGCCAATGCACTGAACTTTAAAATGGTCGCTCACCTGCCGCTCTACAAGGAGCTGGAGTCGATGGGTGTGGAGACCAAGCGGATCGAAATCTTCCAGTTCTGCGATGCCCGGATCGCCAACGAGATGATCAAGGAGAACATCGACTTCTCCGCATATCTGCCCTGCCGAATCACTCTGATCGAGGATCAGGAAGGACAGGCATGGCTGACGACACTCGATCTCAACAAGGTCATCGAGATGGCCGACCTGCCGCCGAACCTGATGGAGCATGCCGTGAAGGTGCGCGACACCATCGAGGAGATCATGACAGCGGGCGCCACCGGCGACCTTTAGGTGATTTCCGCAAACTTCCATACCCGTAGGTTGTGCTGACGATAGGAAGCACAACTCGCGCCGACGGTTGGTTGTGCCTCGCGCGGCTCGGCACAACCTACGCTGTTGGTATGAGGGTTTCCGGTATTCGCCTTAAACCGCGCTCGGTGCAGTATGCGTCGCGTGTAGGGGTCGCTTGGCCGCGCCAGCTCCGACGGCTGTCGGAGCTGGCGCGTTTTAAAGTATTAAAGAATATAAAATTTTTAACCGCGTCTCACCGAAATCGAGGACATCGCCAAAGCCGAACGCACAAACGGCCCGTGGCGTAGAGCGCCATGGGGCATGCGTGACAACGCAGAGCGGGTGTCACGAGCGCCTAGGCCTTTCCGCCATGGCCGCTGACGAAGGCATGCAACGGCTGAGTCTCCTCGAACAGGCGCGACTGCTCCGCGGTCGCCTCCTGCTGATAACGGGTCTTCCAGTCCGCGTAGGGCATGCCGTAGATCGCCTCGCGTGCCTGGTCGTAGGACATCTCGACACCGCGCTCGGCAGCGGCGTTCATGTACCACTTTGACAAGCAGTTTCGGCAGAAGCCGGCCAGGTTCATGAGGTCGATGTTCTGCACATCGGTGCGCCGTTGCAGGTGCTCGACCAGGCCACGGAATGCGGCGGCCTCGATCTGAGTCTTGGTGTTGTCGTCCACGTCATTTCTCCTTCGTGTGAGTGGTAAAGCCGATGGATTGAAGTCGCACCGGGAGGCGCGGATACTCGGGAACCGATAGTATTCGGGGTGACGGGGCGGTTCTGCGCGTTCGACCTAAGCAAACGCCTTGCGTACGCCAACCCGACCAGCTGGCCACATCGGAGCACTCACGTCCATGGACTATCTGAGCCTGTCCCGCGCCGCACGCCTCGCGGGCGTCACCCGTGCCGAGCTGCAGCGTCGCATCAGACGCGGCGAGATCGCCACCTTCGAGGGCTCGGTCGCCGTCAGCGATCTCTTGCGCGCCTTTCCGGCTGTCAGTCTTACGGACGACGCAGCGCTCGAGCGGGTCGAACGCATCAAGAACGATGCGCTTCCCAAGACCGAGGGGCACGACTCGGCACTGCCCAGCCCGCAGGTCCTGGTCTCACGGCTGCGGGCGATGAGCCAAACGCTCGTCGAGCGCATGTCGGCCTTGAGCGCCGCCGAGGAACTTTTGGATCAAGTCGGCGAGCGCCTGACGACGCTCGCCGATTCAGCCCCTGCGCACATCCGGAGTCAGGCGTGCGACACACGCGACTGGTTCCTCGGCGCCCGCGCGGATCTCAACACCGGTGCGGTGACCGACGAGCGCGCACAACTCTTCGCCAAAGACACCTTTCTTCGCATCATGGCAGCCAACGTCAAACTCATCCCGAGCGGTCACGACTACTTCGTCGAGGGCAACGAGTCGATTCTCGAAGCCTCCGTGCGCGCCGGGATCAACCTCAATTACGGTTGCGCGAGCGGCAACTGCGGGGCCTGCAAGGCGCGCCTGATCAGCGGCGAGTCGCGGCGGATCCGGGAGCACGACTATGTGTTGAGCGAACGCGAGAAGGCGATGGGTTATCTCTTGACCTGCTCGCACACGGCCGTAACCGACGTCGTGATCGAGGCAGCCGAGGCGCTCACGGTGACCGATCTGCCGCATCAGGAGATTCGAGCCAGTCTCCGTAAGCTCGAGCACATCTCCGAGGACCTCGTCTCACTGAACCTACAGACCCCACGGACCCAGACGCTGCGGTTCATGTCGGGCCAGCGCGTGCGCCTCACGCTCGAAGGCGGTGCGAGTCGAGAACTGTCGATCGCAAGCTGTCCCTGCAACGCCCGAAACCTCTGGTTCCACATCCGACGCGGCGCCGATGCCTTTTCGGACGCCGTCTTCAAACCACTTCGCCCCGGCCATCTGATCACTGTCGAGGGGCCCTACGGGCGCTTCGTCTTGACCGAGGACGCGCCGGAACCGGCGGTCTTTATCGCCTTCGGCGACGGTATCGCACCCGTGAAAAGCCTGATCGAGCACGCCGTTTCGATCGACGTGATCGAATCCTTCCATCTCTACTGGGACACGCAGTATTCGGAGGGGCACTATCAGGGACGTTGGGGCCGCGCGCTCACGGATGCGCTGGACAACTTCCAACTGACCCCGCTGATGAGCGGCCGAGCGGATGATGTCTTCGCGGTCGTCCGCGCCGATCACCCGGATCTGCGCGGACTGCGTTTCTATCTGGCCGGCCCGAAAGCGGCTATCGGACGGCTGGCGGAGATACTCCGCGACGAAGGAATTACCGATGACCGGATCGCCTGCGAGATCACCGAGACTTAAACCTCGAGCAGCCCCGCCATGGTCCGATAAAACCCGTCGAGCCAAGGCTCTGGTTGGTCGAACTGCCACAGCAGAGGTCTTGATCCGTTGGTCTCACGCGAGCTCGTATAGACCATCTTGCCATCCCGGGTTTCACACACCTCGAACGAGCACAGACCTCCGGGGACGTGCAACATGAGACCGCAGGGGTGCGCTTCGCCGCCGAGCACAGCCGCCACCAATCCGTGGACACGGTCGGGTCGCCGATCGTAGTCCCGCGGCCAGATGCGTTTGAGCACGTCGATCTTGACGAAGTTGTCCTGAACGTCGGCGAACGCCTGTAGCAAGGGGAGCGCCGCCTCGTGCCGACGCAGCGCCTTCTCCAGCGACGTCTCCTTGACCTCCTCGTGCGAGGTTCGGACACGCTCTGCCTGAGCCTTGATCTTGCTTAAGGTATCGTTCACGGCGTTCATCCCTTCGTGACCAAAACGCGTGCCCTCGTCGTACTCGCGAGCATCCGCAGCCCGCGAGTGATCAGCCTCGGATCATTCCCTTCAAAACAGCTCCGTCAACCGCCCTGCTCGGCCTCCTCCCTGAGATCATCCAACAGGGTCTCCGGCGCGATGACTACGCCCGAGCCATCCGGGGCGGGAAAGACGGCGACCATCCGGCCGTCCTTCGCCATGCCGGGCAACCAACGGGACATGAAGACGTCAAGCCCCAGCGGTTCGGCCCGACAATCGGCCCAGTCATGGGTCGCCAGGGTCGTGGCACATGCCGCATCGGGCCAGAAGGGAAAACAATCCCGCCCTTCCTCGTCGGAGAAGGCAATAAAACCATCATCTCCCCTTAAGGTCCAGACCTGGCCCTGTTGCGTGACACTTGCAAGAAACGCGATATAGCGCTCTTCGCCCGGCAGGCCGAAACTGCCCGAGAGATCCTCTGCGTTCGGTAATGCGTTCATTGCAAACTCGTTTTCAAAATTGTTGGCGGTCAGCCGAAATCCTGCTCGAGGATCGCGTTGACCCGTCGGCAGATCTCGCGCCCGTAGTCGGTCCAGAGGCCCTGTCCCCAGTAGCGATAGCAGCTGGTTTGGGAGGCCATCAGGTGGAAGAGTGCGTTGCGATAGCGCGGGTCGTTGGTGGCGACGCCGGGGATCAGGACCTTTTGGTTGAAGTGGGCACTCGCCTCCTCCATCGGGCCCAGCACGTCGTCGTAGCCCTTCACCCAGGACAAATCGGATGTCCAACTGCCGCCTTCCATGTGGAATCGGCCGTCTTCCTGCTTGAGCTCGGCAATCGCCTTTTCCAGCTTCTCCGGTCCGTCGCCAGGCTGGATGCGCGCCCAGATGCGGTCGTGGAACAGGGGTTGGACCTCGGGGAGATCGGATGCCTTGATCCCGAGCGCAAACAGATGCTCCAGATATTCGCTGCCGTTCATCATGGGCGTGTCGGTGTGGCTCGAGGCGGCGACCACCTCCATGAACTTGCCCGGGAACTCGTTCATCATGACGCCTCCGTTCTCGCCGTCGGCGATCTGTGTGACCAGCGGCGGGATCGACTTGCCGGCGAGCGCGACGCGCTGCAGCCCTTGGGCCTCGTACCAGGGCTGCATCTGGGCGACCAACTTGGTGTCCGACCCCTGGGTCTTGACGATCGCGATGATGCTCGCGGTCTCGCCGTGCGAGTTGGTGACGACCAAGCGATGCGGGATGTGCGGGCGCTCCGGATGCCGACCGGTGTCGAGCTGTTGAACCGTGTGCTCTTGAACCAGAACCCATTGAAAGCCGCAGTCCACCAGCGTCTTGACGAAGGCGTAGGCGACGTCGGGATGATTGGGCAGGGCCATCTCGGAGGGCGAGAAGCCGCGCACCCGCTCCAACGCCTCCCACCCGAAGATGGCGGCGAAGTGATGTTGGAACGCCTTCACGTGCAGACGAAAGTCCTGCACCGGCGTGGAGGGTGCAACCGCATGGCCCCAAGGCATCCCGAGCCACTCGACGGCCCAGTTGTAGTCCGGGTTGCAGGTGATACCCTTGAGCGCATCGATCACATGATGCTCGCCCATCTTGCGCAGACCGTGCAACAGTGTGCCCGAGTATTCGAGCATACAGCGCGGCGACTTGCCCTCGCCGATCAACTGGGGGATGAACTCGCCCATCCGCTTGTAGCACCAGACGAAGGCCGGGGCATTGTAATTGTCCCCGACATGCTGGTTCTCCATCATGTACTGGAGATTGCTGATCAGAGCGGCGCTGCGCAGATCCCCGCCTCCGGCCGGGATCAGAGGCTGGTGTTGATGCAGGGCGATGGCAGTCGCCGAGCGGATGGAGCCGAAATCGATGCCGCCGCGATCGGCAAACAGCGCCCGCGTCCGCGCATCGGAAACAACGGCCTCGACGTCCGACTCATGGCCGCAGATATTCGGAAGGTCATCGACGTACTCGGGTAGCGGTTTCACGGCGAGCTCCTTGAAATAGGGTGGCTCCGGGGTTGCCGGAGTGGATCAAGAGGATTGCGGTAGCGGTGTTTCGGATGCGGCCGGCCCATCGGGCGCATTTGCGAGCGGAGCCGCGGTCGTGTCGGTGTGGATGTCCGTAGACTCCGCTTCGGATTCGGCTAGCGAATCAGACGTCGGTCCGGACGTGGACCCAGGCGCTAGCGCATCGACCTCCACCGGCTCCGGGCGGATCCCGATCCGCTTGAGCGCGGCCCGACTGGCCTCCAGATCTGCCTCGGCACGCGGCACCCAGGCCTCGCCCCAGTAGAGATGACAACTGGTCTCGGCGCGCAGCAGACGCCACATCGCATCCTCGATCGCCTCGGCCTCGGGACCTTCGCAGACGCCGCGCTCGGTGGCATACCAACGCGCGTCATGGACCATACGACTGGCCTTGACGAAGGCGTCGATGGTCTGCTTCTGGCGATCCGAGCCGGTCCATTGCGTGAAGTCGCGTCCGTGGTGCCAGCCGGTGTTCCATGCGCCGGTGCGCACGCGCACCTCGCCGTGGGCACCGTAGGTATCCAGATAGCGGCTGATGAAGGTCGGCGCGATCGCGGCCTCGCCGCCGGCGACACGCTGGAGCAAGGGAAGATAAAAGGCACTCCAGAAGTTGGCACCTTCGGTCACGTTGCGGAACCAGCCGCCGTTCTCACCGTCGGTGCAGGTGGTCACCAGAGGCGTGAAGTCGCACCACTTGGTCCGTTCGGCGACCTCGGCGAGGAACCAATCCAGCTCCATTCCGGACTCCTGAGCATCGGAGAGATCGCGATCGCGCACGATGACCGTGATCGCCTCGCCGCCGAAACGCGCGATGTGCGGCCGATAGCGAAGCTCCTGCCAGCTCATGGGCGAGATCGGCTCCACGTGCTCGCTATCGACCATGACATACCGATAGCCGAAGGCACGCAACAGCGGGATCAGCTCCATCGAGAAGCCCATCTCGGGCGGCCAGAAGCCCTGGAAGCGCGGACGCCACAACAGGTGATGCGCAATGCCGAGCCAGCGACGCAGCTGTTCCTCGCGGTCGGCCTCGGGGATCAGGGGCAGCACCGGGTGGTAATAACCCGTCCCCAAGACCTCGAAGAGCTTCTCGTTCTGGAAGTGCCACAGGAGCGACCCGCAGTCCGCGGTGCCGTAGACACGCTTCTGGAACTCGGGATTCGACAGGGTCTCGAGCAGAGTACCGGACAGGGAGAGGTGGACGCGGGCCAGGTCTTCATGACCCCAGAGACTGCGCGGGATGCGATCCAGGGCGAAGAGGATCTCTTTGGCCTCCCAGCTCTGGTTGTCGAGGAGCTCCTCGAGGTTGCCGGCGGGCTGATGCAGGTTTAGAACGAGCGCATGCTGGGCGATCACGGTACGACACTCCGAGATGGCATTGAGGGGATGGCATTGAGGGGAAGGCATGGAGGAGCAGTAGCATGTTGGTCGTGAGGATAACAGAACCGCGACGAACGCCCAAAAGCCCGACGCATCGTGTCGATTCGCACTTGCGCTCGCGCAGGAGACGCACCACCTGCGTGATGAAGCCGGGAGCTCCATCCTCATAAAGTAACGTGTCAGAAATTAAGTGGAGCACCGAATCTGATCGTTGTCGTCGTCGTTGTCGTTGTCGTTGTCGTTGTCGTAATCGAGAACGACTACAACAACCGTGGCAAAGGTATATTTGTCAAGTTGTCATACTTATTTTTGTACCCTTCCTATGTGACATTGACGCGCGCCCCCGCCGATCCAAGCCACCGAGACCGGATATCGCATGCCCAAAATTCTCATCGACCCCGAGTCGACGTCGCTGGATCACAGATTCGCGATCATCAAGACGAAACGCACCGACCGTGCTCGCTACCCGGAGGGGTGTGTGTCGGTCGTCGCGGACGAAGCGGCGGCAATCTCGGGGGCGGGGGCGGCTGCGGAGCGAGGACTCCATCCGGCGATCGTCTACGGACCATCGAGCTCCTCGGAGGGCCAACGGCTCTATTATCTGGTGCGTTGGCTCACATGAGTGCACCGACCTTCGACCAGCCGTCCGCAGACGTCCCGGTGCTGCGCATCCGGGATCTGCACAAGTTTTATCGCGAGGGCGAGGGAACAACCGAGCACCGCGTCCTGGAAGGCATCAACTTCGATGTGGACCGCGGCGAGTGCGTCGCGCTGCTCGGCCGAAGCGGCTCGGGAAAGTCGACCCTGCTCAACCTGCTCGCCGGGATCGATCGGCCGGATCAAGGACGCGTCGAGGTCATGGGACATCGCCTCTCGACGCTCGGCGAGCCCGGTCTCACGCTCCTGCGACGGCGCCACGTCGGCTTCATCTATCAATTCTTTAATCTGATCCCGACCCTGACGGTCGCCGAGAATCTTGCCTTACCGCTCGAGCTGAACGGCACCTCGCTCGCCCGCGGGATGCCGCGGATCATCGAAATGTTGGAACGTCTCGGACTCGGCGGTCGCGCCCGGGCCTTCCCGGACCAGCTCTCGGGCGGGGAGCAGCAGCGCGTCGCCATCGGCCGTGCGCTGATCCACTCCCCTGCCCTGGTCCTGGCCGACGAGCCGACCGGCAACCTGGACGTGGAGACCGGCGAGCAGATCCTCGCGCTCCTCGCCGAGCTGTTCGCGGATCGGCGTCGAACCCTGATCCTGGTGACGCACAGCCTGGCGGTCTCGCGCATCGCCGACCGGGTGCTCACCCTCGATAAGGGCCAGCTGGTCGACTCGGCTCGGGATCTTGCCTGGTGATTCCGGTCCTCGTCCGCGCCAGCCTGCGCTATCTGGCCCGCCACCGCTGGCAGTCCGGTCTTTCGATCCTGGGCATCGCACTCGGTGTGGCGGTCGTGATCGCCGTGGACATCGCCAACGAGAGCGCGCGGAGGGCCTTCGACCTCTCGATCGAGCGGGTCGCCGGACGGGCAACCCACCGCATCGAATCGGCCTCCGGCGGCATCCCGGATGCGGTCTATGCCGATCTTCGCCGCCGCGGCGGACTCGGAGCCGCCGATGCCTCGCCCGTCATCGAGGCGCCGATCCGGATCGGTGAGGCGACCTTCACCCTGATCGGACTCGATCTTTTAGCCTTCTCCTCGCTGCGAGGCACCGGCCTCTCGGTCGAAGGCACGTCGCTGATCCGCATGTTGACACAGCCCGATACCCTACTGCTGAGCGCAGGCGACGCACGGCGGCTCGGCGTCGTTCCGGGCGACACCTTGCCGCTGCGGATCGGGACCCGCGAGATCTCGGCCGAGCTGGTCGGCATCCTCGCCTCGGATCAGTTGAGCGGTTTCGAGGGTCTGGCAATCGCGGACATCGCAACAGCACAAGAGATCACCGAGCGCATCGGCACGATCGATCGGATCGATCTGGTGCTCACACCCGACGACGCGTCCGTCCTGGCCGAAGGGCTCCCGCCCGGTCTGCGCTTGGTCGCGTCCGAGCAACGCAGCGAGACCCTGCGTCGAATGACACGGGCCTTCCGCACCAATCTGACCGCCATGAGCCTGCTCGCCATGCTGGTCGGCGGATTCATCATCTACAACACCATGACCTTCGCCGTGCTGCAGCGCCGCAGCTTGCTCGGCTCCTTGAGGACACTCGGCTGCACGCGTGCCCAACTCTTTGCGTTGGTCCTGTCCGAGGCATTGGTGTTCGCGTTGGCCGGCGCTCTGCTCGGGCTGGCCTTGGGCATCCTGACCGGCTGGGGATTGGTGCAACTGGTCACGCGCACCATCAACGACATCTATTTCACGCTGACCGTGCGCGAGCTCTTCATCACGCCACTCTCGGTCGTAAAGGGCATGGCCGCCGGACTTCTGATCACTCTGGTCGCCGCACTCGGCCCGGCCATCGAGGCCGCGCGGGCTCAGCCGCGCGACGTGCTGCGTGCCAACAGCCTGGAGCGTCGCGGACAGCGCTGGGTGCTCTGGCTTGGCGCGTCGGGTCTGACCCTGATGCTCATCGGATGGGGTACGGCCCAGATCCCGAGTCGCTCGCTCGGTCTCGGATTTCTGGCGATCCTGATCCTGATTCTCGGCTTCAGCCTCTGTGTTCCCGCACTACTGCGCGCGATTGCACTCGGCTTGACCCAGGTCGTCGGGCCGATCGGCGGGATCCCGGCCGTGCTCGCAGCGCGCGGAGTGGCCGCATCCATCACCCGGACCGGCATCGCCGCAGCGGCCCTGACCGTCGCCATCTCCTCGACTCTCGGGGTCGGCATCATGATCGACAGTTTTCGCAGCAGTCTGATCGTGTGGCTCGATACGACGCTGCAAAGCGACATCTATGTCTCAGCACCCTCGGAGACGGGGAATCGCGCGGACGGCGTCCTGCCGTCCGGGCTTGCGCAACGGCTGGCCGGCCTTCCGGGCATCGCCGAGATCAGCATGGGGCGCAGCGTGCGGGTCGAAGCGGACACCGGCTCGGTGCTCCTGCTCGGGCTGACCTCCTCGTCGGTCAGCCCCAGCGGTTTCAGCTTCGAAGGCGCAGAAGCGGCGGATCTGTGGCCGCGTTTCGAGACCGGCGAGCTGATCCTCGCCTCGGAGCCTTACGCCTATCACCACGACGTCGGGGTCGGCGACCGGGTTGCGCTGTTCACCGACCGGGGCTGGCAGTCCTTCGAGATCGGCGGCGTCGTTCGCGACTACGGCTCGGATGCGGGGATGCTGGTCATGGCAGGTGCCCGTTACGCCGCGCTCTGGGATGACGACGCGGTGTCCTCGATCGGCATCATGGTGCGCGGCAACGCCGATCGCGCCGGGGTCTTCGAACAGGTTCGTGCCCTGACCGAGACGCTCGATGCCCCGGTCCTCGTCAGCCTGAACGAGCAGATCCGCGAACAATCGCTCGACATCTTCGACCGCACCTTCGCCATCACCCATGTCCTGCGTCTGCTGGCGATCGGCGTGGCCTTCATCGGCGTGCTCAGCGCCCTGATGGCGCTCGAGCTGGAGCGGCGTCGCGACTACGCCGTGATGCGCGCGACCGGCATGACCCGAGGCGAGCTGACCCTGTTGATCCTGACCCAAACCTCGATCCTGGGTCTGTCGGCCGGCCTGCTGGCGATCCCGCTTGGACTCGTGATGGCGGACCTTCTCATCGATGTCGTCAATCTGCGCTCCTTTGGCTGGACCATGGAGATGCGGATCCCGCCGCTGACCCTGATTCAGGGGATGGTGCTCGCTTGGAGCGCCGCCTTGATGGCGGGCCTCTACCCCGCTTATCGTTCGGCCAACACGGATCCGGCGCAGGCGTTGAGGTCGGAGTAAGTTGAAATCCGCACCTCCGTTCTTGCCACGGGAACGAGAATCCCGTGTATCCTTATCTCCGATGATGAGAAGAACCGCCGGTTTTGAATCAAGAGGCCGAATGACCGACGGGGTCTCAGTAAAAACCCCGAAGAGACCACACCGGAATCCAAGAGGCGAGCGAGCGACATGGCCGACGACAAAACGATCGTAACGAAGAAGACGGCACCAAAGGCGGCTGCCGACAACAAGATCACAGACATCAAGAAGACCGCAGCGAAAAAGACGGTCACGAAACCAACAGCCGCCCCGAGCGCCGGGCTCAAGGCTGCACCGATTAAAGCTGCACCGGCCAAAACGGCAACGGCCAAGGCGGCGCCCGAAAAAGCCCCCGTCAAGCCGACCGCCATCGCGGCGAAACCAGCCCCGGAAAGACCAGTTCCATTGAAGCCGGCCCCTTCCAAGAAGGTCGTGCCCGTGCCGGCCAAGACGTCCATGGCGACCGCAGGCACGAAAAAGACACCTGCCACGAAGGCACCCGCGAAGCCGGGGACCTCGGCGCTACGATCCGCCCCGAATGCACTCGAAGGCAAATCGATCAGCCTCAAATCGCTCGCCAACGTCTCGGACGAGGAGCGGCTACACATGATTCACGAGGCCGCCTATTTTCGCGCCGAGAAGCGTCGTTTCGCACCCGGGCACGAGGGTGAGGATTGGGCGGAGGCCGAGCGGGAGATCGACGAGTTGATTGCCAACGCCAAACGGATTTCCGGTCGCTGATCGCGAGCGACAGCCCGAAGAGGTGCCGATGCGGATCGGCGTGACGGGCACCCTGCAAACGGGTCAAAGACCCACCTGAAACGGCCGGCCGGGGCGAGCGTGCGAACCCCGGTTGAATCGTTCCGGCGTCGCGTCAGACCCCGCCCGAGTGGACGATCTCGTAGTAGACCTTCTCAAGCTCGGTCTTGTGCTTGGTCTCCTCGTCGGCCAGATAGCCGAAGAGATCATGGATCGGGCCGGGATCGGTGCCCTCGGCCAGCGCGCGATAGTGCTCCATGGCGATCTGCTCGCGCCCCATTGCATACTGCAACACCGCCTGATCGTCCGGCTTGGCACCCAGATCGGGGAGATGGACTGCATCGGAGAAGCGGGTATCGGTCGCCGGCGTTCGAACCTCGGCCTTGATCTGATCGGCGATGTCTTCGCGACTCGCCAAGCCGCTCAAGAGATCGAGATGCTGTTGCTCCTCGACGGCCAATTCCTCGACGACCCAACGCACGTTCTTGCCGACCTTCGGAATCAGGGCGGTGTAGAAGTCGCGCGCACTCGCCTCGAAGCTGCAGGCGACCTCCAGGATCTCGCGCAGCGAGGTCTTGGATTTGATCTTCTCGTAACTACTTTCTGCCCCTTCGATCATGCCGCGTCCTCCCGAATCGTCAAATAGCCGTGGATACTTGCGGCGACCCGGTGTCCGTCCGCGACCGCGGAGACCACATCCGGACCGCGCACCATGTCTCCGGCGGCCCAGAGCCAGGGCAGATTGGTCCGGCCCCGATCGTCGATCTCGAGTCGACCGCGGTTCCAGTCGAGTCGCTCGGTCAGCTCCTCGCCGAGGAACTCGACCTCGGCGGCTTGACCGATGGCCTCGATCACCATCTCGCCTTCGTGGATCTGCTCGTCGGCTTCATCGTGCCGAGGCGCAAACCGGCCCTGCGCGTCGAAGATGGAGAGCACGCGCCAGGTCCGCAAGCCATGGATCTTGTCCACCTCGTATTTACGCGGCTTGAAGAGGATCTCCTGCGGACCACGAGAGGGCAGAATCTGGACGCCTTCCTCTCTGGCCTCTTTGATCTCGTCGGGGTCGGCAAGCAAGTTTTCCAGATCCTCCAAAGCGGTGACCGTGACCTTCACCTCGCCGTAGGTCTGCTTCTGGAGCCGTGCGATGGTTCGGGCGACGTCCATCGCGACGTTCCCGCCGCCGATCACGATCGCCGAGGTCGGCACCAAGACCTTGACCTTGTCGGCGACATCACGCAGCAGGGTGACCGCCCGCTTGACTCGCGGGCGATCCGCGCCCGGGATGCGGGTCGAGCGGCCCATCCATAGACCGATGGTCAGGATGACGGCGTCATAATCCCGCTCCAGATCGGCCATCGAGATGTCTGTCCCGACCCGGGTGTTGTACTGAATCTTCACACCCAGCGAGGCGATGACGTCGACATCGCGGTCGATGCGATCCTGCGGCAGGCGGTAGTCCGGGATGCCGTAACGCACCATGCCGCCGGCCTTGGGTTGGGCCTCGAAGACGGTCACCCCGTGACCCTCCTTGATCAGGTCAAAGGCAGCCGTCAGACCGGCCGGACCGGCGCCCACGACGGCGATGCGCTTACCGGACAGGAACCGCGCCTTGCCCTCTGCGGCGATCGCCTTGACGCGCTCATGATCCACGGCGTCCATCGCGTAGCGCTTGAGCCAGCGAATGGCGATCGGCGTCCCGCGGTGTCCGACCGAGCAGGCGTCCTCGCAGCGATGGGTGCAGACCCGACCGCAGGTGTGCGCGAACGGATTGGTCCGATAGATCTCGCGCACCGCCTGCTCGGGGTCACCCATCCAGATGGCGCGGATGTACTCGGGCGCGTTCATGTGGGTCGGACAGGCATCGAAACACATGCCGCACTGCACGCAGCGCGAGGCCTCGATGATCGCCTGATTGGCCTCGTAACCGGCGACGATCTCCTTGAAGTTGCCGATCCGCTCGCTGGGCGGAAGCTCCTCCATTCGCTCGCGCTCAAGCGCCACCAGGTCGGCGTCGTCCGACTTGGCCCAGCCTTTCGGATAGGGCGTGCCGTGAATGCCCTTGGAATCGGGCAGCACGAAGTAGCTGTCCAGCTCACTGTCCAGACAGGTGTGGACATATTCCCGCGACAGCGAAATCGAGCCGGTCGGGCAGAGATCCACACAGAGCGCACACCAGCAGCAGCGTCCATAGTCGATGGCCGGGCGGAGATTGCGGATGCCTCTCACCGGATCTTCCGGCAGATCCGGGATACTCACCATGGTGATGGCGGCGTTGTCGCAGACCTTCTGGCAGGTGCTGCAGCCGATGCAGGTCTCCCAGTCGTTGAGATGGAAGCCGCGGTAGTTGGCCGACGCCGTACGCGGGTCCAGCGGCACGGTCACGGACTTGCGACCGAAGAAGGAAAGACTCTTCAGCGGGTTCAGGATCCCGCCCTTGTCCTTGTAGTCGATGTCGCGCATCAGCGATCCACCTCCGGGGGACAGGCGTCGAGCGAGAACATGGTCTGGGCGACGTCTTCGAGTCGGCAGCCGACCGAGAGCTTTTCGAGGACCTGAACGGCGTGCATCTGCGAAGGGCCGCGCACATGGGTGCGATAGGGCCGCTCGCCACCGTTCGACACCACATACCAGCCCAGCTCGCCCTTGGATGACTCCACACGCGTGTAAACCGAACCGGCCGGGACATTCCAGGCCAGCGGGTTGGGGATCGGACAACGGATCGGACCAGCGATCGAGGGCAATGCGGCGATGACCTGACGCGCGATTCGGATGCTCTGCACCAGTTCCTTGCGTCGCACCAGGGTGCGCGCCCAGGCATCGCCGGCCTCCTCGGTGGGAATATCGAAATCCAGGTCGTCATAGACGAGATAGGGATCGTCGCGACGCACGTCGAACGCAAGCCCGGTCGCGCGCAGGTTCGGGCCGGTCACGCCCCATTCGAGCGCCTGCTCGCGGCTCATGGAGCCGACACCTTTGGCCCGGTGAACGAAGACCTGGTTGGTGAAGAGCAGGTTGTCGTAATCCGGCAGACGCGAATCCAGATAATCCAGCGTGCTTCTGACGCGATCCAGAAAACCGTCCGGGATGTCCCGACGCACCCCGCCAGGGATGTTGTAGATGTGGTAGACCCGTCCACCGGTCAGCTCTTCGAACAGATCCAGGACCAGATCCCGATCGGCCATGCCCCAGAACATGGGGCTATACATGCCGGTGGTCGCCGCGTGTCCGCCAAAGGTGAAGAGATGCGCGGCGACCCGTGAGAGCTCAAGCTGCAGCACCCGCAGCCACTGGGCGCGCTCCGGCACCTCCAGCCCGCACAGCTCCTCGACCGCCAGGCAATAGCTGACCTCCATGGGGACCGGGTCCGGGACGCAGATGCGCGGTGTAATCGCCAGGTTCTGGATCCAGAGGCGCCCTTCCATCAACTTCTCGAATCCGCGATGCAGATAACCAGCGTCAGCTTTGCCCTCCAGCACCGTATCGCCGTGCAGACGCAGCTTGATCGCGTAGTTCCCCTCGATGCCCGGATGGTTCGGACCGATGTTGAGCTCGTATTCGTGGCTTGGCGGCTGGCGCTGCGCCTCGTAGTTCTCAGGACGCATCGACGTCTCTCCGACTGAACCGCTGCTCCTCCGGACGCACGGCCACGCCGCCGCCCTTCGCCTCGATGTCCTTGAGCCAATCCGGGTGGTAGTCCTGAAAATCGAAGTGGGCGTTCACCCATGCCTCCGAGTCGAAGTCCTTGCGCATCGGCGGCGGCCCATCCCATTCGGTCAGAATGAACTTACTCATGTCCGGGCTACCTTCGAAAAAGACACCGAACATCTCATGGATATCGCGCTCGAAGAAGGCCGCCGGGGTGAAGATATCGTAGACCGAGATGTAGACGCCTGGATCCCGCGCAATCCGGGTATGTGCCGAGACCAGGGATCCGATCTCGTAGGACCAGACGTGATAGACCAGCTCGAATTCATTCTCCTCGATCCAGTCCACACAGCTGATGGCGGAAAGATGAACATAGGAGGCACGACCGCGCAGCAACTCAAGCAAGGCCGGCAGGGCGTCCGGCTGCACATCGACACGAATACGCCGACTGCTCTTGCGCCGCACCTCGATGCCCTGCAGCTCGTTGAGCAGCGTATCCAGCCAGGTCGAGAGGTCTTTAGTCATTCGGAATCCCAATCAAATCGTAAGATGGGTAGAGCGAAGCGAAACCCGTCCTCTCACTGAAACGTCGCAGCCATGACCCGGTAGAGCAAAGCGAGCCCAATTACCGCCGCACCATCAACTCCGGAATATCCAGCTTCATCTCCAACGCCTCAAGCGGCTTCTGGTGTTGCTCCAGCAGTGCCGTATGTTCACCGAGGGTGTCGGGACCGAAAAGACCGTAATGTCTGGCCTCGCCGATCACGTCGGTCGGCGTCTGCCAGGTCTCGCCAAACAACCGCTGCTGGTTGCCAAGGTAATGGTCGTACCGCTTGTAGTAGTCCTTCCAGGAATCGGCCTTGCCCTGCCGGATGTTCTCCATCAGCTCACGGAGCCCCGCAATCACCGCCTCGGGACGCGGCATGCAGCCCGCGATATAGATATCCACCGGCATGTAGTCGTTGAGCTTCTTGGCGGTCGCATAACTCTGCCAATACATGCCGCCATTGACCGTGCAGGAGCAGATCCCGATGACGTACTTCGGCGAGTTCATCTGCTCATAGGTCAGGATGACACGCTTGAGCGTCTTAACCGAAACATAGCCGGTGACCAACAGGATATCGGCCTGGCGCGGCGACACCATCGGCTGAATCCCGAGCCGCTCCATGTCGAACCGCGAAGTCATGGCTGGCGGCAGCTCGATCGCACCGCAGCCGGTACAATAGTGCAGCATGAAGAGCGAGCGCGATTGGGCAAAGCGCACCAACTCATCAAAGACGTTCGCAAGCGGATTGGTCCGCTTCCCGGCCATGACCGGCAGCGTCTCGCCCGCCCGCGGTGTCTTGATCAGCTCAGTCATGTCGGATACCCCATCGGCAGTCGAGCCTTGTTGGAAATCGTGTCGCGCAACGACACGCCGAGCCTATCTCACCTCTACTCAAAATCTTAAACCGCGTCCGCTCCAACGCGCACAAATGCACTCAACAATCAATCCACTAAAGAACAGTGCATATCGCATAGAACGCGGTTTAATACATCAAGAAGGCAATACCGAGCAGTCCAATCATCGCCGGCCACTTCCAAACCAGCCTGACGACATCCTCGGTCCGATAGCGCGGAAAGAGAAAGGCGAGACTCATCGGGATGGCGACCACAGCGAAGACTTTGATCAGGAAGGTCAGCCAATTCTCCCCTCCCCCAAGAAACAGAAGGGTATAGAGTGCGCCCGCCGTGTAGAGCTGGAAGCACTGCATGATGAAGAGACCGCCGAGAAACTTCCCGCCCATCTCGACCATCGGCCCGGTGGCGATCTCGGCCGGGGCGATATAGATCTCGAACGGCTGCTTGCCCAGCATCGCCTGCATCGCGAAGAGCCCGGCGATGGCCAGGAGCGGCATCTCGGCGATACCCCAGGTCGCGAAGCCACCGGCCTGCTGCGCATCGATGATCTGCACCAGGTTGGTGGAGCCGTAGAAAAAGGCGACCCCGAAGATGACGATCACCATCGGGATGTCGTAGGCCAGCATGGCGGTCAGCGCGCGCGAGATCCCGATGGAGCCGTTGGGATTGGCACATTGTCCGACCCCGAGTGCGAGCCCGAGCGACGGGATCATCATCATGTAGAGTAGCGCGATCAGACCGCCCTGCTCCGCCAAGCCGTTCATCCCCGGCAAGGGCATGAGCGTCACCGCGGCGACGAAGCCACCGATGGCCATCACGATCCCGATCTCGTGGATCAGACCGTGCGAGGTCTGGGTCTCTTTGCCATGCAGCTTGATAATGTCCCACAGAGGCTGGAGCAACGGCGGTCCGACACGCCGCTGCAGGCGCGCACCGATCCGGCGCATCATGAGCACCATGGCGAGCCCGATGACGAAGGCCGCCAGCGGCATTAGGGCCAGCTCGAGCATGAGTCCGATCAGGTTCATCAGGTCGCACCCTCGCTAAGGACCAACGCCAGCAGCGTCACTGCGGTTGCCAGCACGAAAAGCGTCGGTTGTGCATAGCGATAAAACCCGTTCATGACCGCCGAGATGAAGGCCACCGTCGCAGTCAGGGCCTTCTCCAGCCAGAGGAAGGCGCCGCGATACCAGGGGCCGATCAGATGCATGAGACCGGCGTAGAAGTTGTCGCTGTACTGATAGCGCACCTCTGCGGTCAGAAAATGGCCGCCCGCATAATTGTCGAGCTGATGGATCCGTCTGGACTTGCCGCCGAGTCCGAAAAAGATCAGCGCACCGACCGCAAAGCCCGCCATCAAAATGCCGACCAGCCAGAGCATGTCCAAACCACCGCGCGGGTCTTCAATGCCGCCCAAGGTGTAGGGGACCGGCGGAAGACCGAGCGAGGTCTGAACGGCCGCGACCCAGCTCAGCGCGGGGCCGGGCATAAGCCCGACCAGAAAGATCAGGGTCGACAGACCCAGCATCGGCAGCAGCATACTGAGCGGCGCCTCGCGAATCTGCTCGTGCTCGATGCGCAGTTGGCCGAGGAAGATGTTGTGGATCAGTTTGTAAACCGAGAGGATGGTGCCGAGCGTCCCGACCACCGCGGCGACAAAGAGCAGCGGCATGCCCTCCGTGATGAGCGAGCGGTAGACCATCCACTTGGAGACAAAGCCGGCCATCGGCGGCAACCCGGCCAGACTGATGATGCCGAACAACAGGACCAGAAAGGTCAGCGGCATGCGCACGACCAGCCCGCCGAGCTTATTCAGATCCGCCGTACCAGTGCGATAGACCACGGCGAACACCGCCATCAGCAAGGCCGCCTGCGTAATGCCGTAGGTGAAGACGTGCAGCAGGCCACCCGCGGACCCGACGGCATTGCCGACCATCAGACCCAGCAGCATATAGCCGCCCTGACCGATCCCGTGCCAGGCCAGCAGATAGCGTGCATCGTGCTGTTGCAGCGCGATATAGGTCGGGATGATCACCGTCAGCGCGGCAATCCAGGCGATCAGGTCACGGGCGCTGAGGAAGGTGAAAGGCACCTCCATCGCCGTGAGTCGCCCGATGCCCAGCATGGCAACGAACACCAGGATGATGGCATAGAGGCCCATCCGCGCCGAGATGGCCCCGAGAAAACTCGACCCAGGCCCGGGCGTCTCTGCATAGGCCGCGGCCTGCCACAGATGGAACGGCAAGAGCCCCATCTTGACCGCGAAGCCGCCGCCGATCAGCAACAGCAGGAGCCAGACCTGGCCGTCGGACAACTCGCCGAACAGGGTCAGCACGCGCGCGTAATCCAACGAGCCGGTCTGGGTATAGATCAGCATCAGACCGGCCAGGATCGCCATCGCTCCGGAGAAGGCGTAGACCAGGTAACGCAGGGCGGCACGCCCGGCCGCGCCGCCGCCGATCGCCATCAGCAGGAAGCTCGCCCAGCTCACCAGCTCCCAGCCGATGAAGAGCGACAGAAAATCCCCGCTGCCCAGAAAGACCAGCATGCCGAAGACGTTCGCCGCGAGCGCGACATGGAAGAGTCGCGGACTGTGCCCGTCCTCGCGATAGCGCTCCTGCCAGACCCCGGCGGCATACCAGGCACAGACGAATCCGGCCCCGATGGTCATCATGGCGAAGTACCCGGAGAGCGCGTCGTAGCACCACTGCATCCGCAGATCGAGCACCGAGAACGTCAGCGAGGAGACGACCGGCTCCCCACCGAGTGCACCCGTCTGCATGAGCAGCAGAAACTGAACACCGTAGAGGACGACCGCGAGCCGACCGGCCATCCGCATGCGCCCGAACAGCAGCATCAGGGTCAGTGTCAGCGCCGAGACCAGCAAGAGGTGGTCGAGTGACGTCATGGTCAATCCTTACGGGCGACGTGCGACGGGAAGACGGTCTCGATATAGGTCGCGCGGTCGCCGAGTTGGGCGGCGCCTGCACTCAGGCGATCCGCGACCGGCTGCAGACCCAGCGTCGCGGCCACCAGGACGGCGCCGAGCAGAGCGGCCACGCCGAGATCCCGCCGTGCCGGCGGGGCGACCGGATCCGGGTTGTCCCCGTAGAGCCGGATCGCGACCCGGAAGAGATAGCTCGCCTCGACCGCCGTGGCGAGAAGGATCGCCATCAGGGCCGTCAGATCGAGCAGAGTCCCTCCCTCGGCCAGACCGAGCAAAACCGTCAGCTTGGCCCAGAACCCCGGGAGCGGCGGGACACCGATCAGCGATAGGGCAAACAAGACGAAGAGTCCGGCCGCCAGCGGCGAGCTGCGCGCGGCACCGGCCAGCGCCTCCAGGGATCCGTTCCAACGCACCGCCAGCCCGAACAGGGCCGATTTGACGATCAGATGATGCAGCGCGACGGCGAGGCCGGCCAAGAGTCCGATCTCCCCGCCGATCGAGAAGGCGATAAAGACCAGCCCGAGCTGACCGATCGACGAGAAAGCGAGCATCCGCGGGAAGTCCTTGGCGCGCCAGGCGGCAAACTCGCCGGTCAGCACACCCAGCACACCCAGCACGAGCAGCATCTGAGCCGCCTCGGGCTGGGGGAAGATCAACACCAGTAGACGGATGATCACCAGCACCGCGAGTTTCGACACCAGACCGGCCAGCAAGGCCGACACCCGCGCGGGTGCGCCCGCGTAGACCTCCGGCACCCAGGTGTTGACCGGGAAGAGCTCCGCCTTGACGCCGAAACCGATCAGCATGAGTGCGAACGACGCCAATCCGATGGGGTTGTTCAATGTCTCGGGCGCAAGCTGTGCGATCTGGGCGAGGTTCAGAGTGCCCGTCTGCATGTAGAGGATCGCGATCCCCACCAGTGCGAGCACCGACCCGAACGCACTGATCATCAAATAGCGGAAGGTCGCGACCTGCGCACGCCCGGTGCCGGACAATGCCACCAGACCGAATGAAGCCACGGCCGCCAGCTCGTAGAACACATAGATGTTGAAGAGATCGCCGGACAGGGCGAGCCCGGTCGTCGCCGCCACCAGCAGTAGCGCCAGTGCATCGCGACGTGCCGCCTGCTCGCGGTCGGTCTCGCTTGAGCCGGGATCCGTCGCCGATCCGAATCCCGGCCAAAAGAGGAGCGCGAAGACGGGCACGGCGAGCGCGAAGAGCAGCGCAACGCCGTCGGCATAGAAGAGAATCCCGAGCGGCGGGGCGAAGCCGCCGATCGCCAGCGTGAAGGGTGCATCCCCGAGCTGGATCCAGAGCTGCGCGATGATCCACGCGGACAGGATCAAAACCAAGGGGCCAAGTCCGTGCGCCAAGGCAGCGGACACCCGCGCCAGCGGCTGCATCAGGAAGGCGGCCAAGAGCGGTAAGACCACCGGCAGGATCAACTGACCGGGGGACGCGGCAAACCAGGTCGACAGGCTCATCTCCGTCATCATGGGTTCAGCTCACCCTGTCCGAGCGCGCCGGCCGGCACGGGACGACGGCCTGCAAACCCGCCCGGCCCGGCCGAAGCCGTCGCCGCGGCGGGCTGCAGCGAACGTTCGCCGGCCGGAGCTTCTTGGCTCGCATCGGCCTCGACGTCGGCTGCCCGCGCGATATCCGCGTCCATGCGGTCGCGCAGCTCGCGCACGTCCAGCGTGCCGTAGGCACGATGGATCCTCAGGAGCAGTGCGACCGCCAGCGCCTGCACACCCACGCCGATGACGATCGCGGTCAGCACCAAGACCTGCGGGATCGGATCGACCATCGGGGCTGCCGGATCGCCGATGCCCAGGATCGGTGCAACCGCGCCGACCCGATAACCCGAGAGCACGATCAGCAGGTTCGCACCGGATTCGGCGATCACCAAGGCCAACAGCATCCGAAACAGATGATTCGAGATCACCATGCCGAGCGCGCCGATCACGACCAGACCGAGCGCGCCGATCAAGACGACGGTCTCCAAGGAGAAGGACATCATGCGTCGGGCGCCTCCGCGTCGGCGATATGGGCCATGATCCCGGCCAGCTCGGCCCCGACCTTGAGGCCGATCGCCATCGACAGTAGCGGCAAGGTTCCGGCCGAGACCAGCTCGCCCATCACGCCCGGCCCCAACAGCGGCGCGAGAAAGTCGCCGTTCGCGACCAGGCCCCAGATCCCGATCAGGATGAAGACGGCGCCCGCCAACCCCTCGATCCAGAGGATCACGCCATGACGCAGACCGCGCGAGGGTTGCGCCAGGATGGCGACGAAGAAGGCCGCAGCCAGGATGACGCCGCCCTGAAAACCGCCGCCGGGCGTCAAGTGACCGTGGACCACCACGTAGAGTCCGACGACCAGCAGCAAGGGAAAGAGCAAATCCGCCCCGGTGCGCAGCACCTCGCCGCCCGGCGGATCGCGACGGGCATCGGGCCGACGTCGTCCCATCACCACCCCGGCCGCCGTCGCGGCGGCGAAGAGGACGGCCAGCTCGCCGAGCGTGTCGAACCCGCGATAGCCCAGGAGCACCGCCGTCACCAGGTTTGCCGCACCGACCTCGTGCGGCGCGACCGCCAGGATCTCGGCCCCGACCGGCATCGGCGGCGTCCCGAAGGCGAGCTGAGACAACAGGACCGAGAGCAAAAAGGCCAAGCCGCCCGCGAACACCAGCGAGGCCGCATTACGCATCGCCGCGCCCCGTGCCGTCGCCCTCGACGTGCCAAAGCCCGAGACGGCGCAGCGCAAGTGCCAGGATGACCCCGCTCAGACCGGCCCCGACCGCCGCCTCGGTCATGGCGACATCCGGCGCACGCAGCAGCACGAACAGCAGGGTCAGCCCGAGCCCGACGACCGACGTCGCGGCCACGGCAGCCACGAAGTTGCGCAACAGCAGCACGGCGACCGCCGAAACCAGCATCACGGTCACCACGATCAGAGCGATCCAGGCCGTCATGAGCGGACCTCCGCGGAACCGGACGCCGGCGTACCCACTCCGCCGGACCCCGGCCGCCAGGGCTTGATGCCGGAGACATGGATGGCCCGCGCGATCGTCGAGGACGACACCGGGCTCGTGAAGAGAATGAATCCGAGGATGCAGAGCAGCTTGGCCCACCACTGCGGAAAGAGCAGAGCGGCACCGATCAGAAAGGCCAAGGCCCCCAGGGTCACCGCCTTGGTACCCGCCTGGATGCGCGTGTAGACATCCGGCATCCGCACGAGCCCCAGTGCTCCAAGAAAGGCAAAAGCGGCCCCGATCAGCAAAAAGATGTCGGCAAGCAGCCTCATGAGCGTCCTCCTTCGATGGCCCGCGCGATCGCGACGACGCCGACGAAGGCCAGCACCCCGAAGACAAGTGCGACGTCCAGATACAGCGGATTGGCGAACAGCAGGGCCAGACCCACGATCGCGATGCTCGTGATCACCGTCAAGGTATCCGCGGCGACTACGCGATCAGGCGCGGTCGGTCCCAGCACCAGACGCAGCAAGGTGATCAGCAATGCCGCTCCGAGCAGCACGCCGGCAAGGATTTCCAGGGCGTTCGGCGTCATTTCAGGAACCCTCGGATATGGCGCTCGAATGCATCGGAAACGGCCGCCGTGGCGCGGTCGAGATCGGTGCCGGGCGGGCAATCGACCCAGTGCACCAAGAGCCGGTTCCCGCGCAGATCAACCGTGAGCGTACCTGGGGTAAGCGTGATGCTGTTGGCCAACAGCATCCGCCCGAGCGAAGAGCGCAACCCGGTCTGCACCTCGACCAAGGCCGGTCGCAAGGGCAAGGACGGCGACAGTACGCGTCGGGCCATGTCCAGGTTGGACCGCACCAGGGCGATGAAGAAGACGACCAGATAGCGCAGCAGATGCCAAGGGGCCGAGTGCGAGAGCCGCACGCCGCTCAGGACAGCGAGGCGCGGTCCGGCGATGGCGGTGACCAGGATCGCGACCGCACCGGCGGCGATCAGCTCGGACGTCTCCAGGCTGCCGGCCAAGAGCAGCCACAGGGTGGTCAGGACCACGACGGAGAAGAGGTAATGACCGGCCGAAGGCCGAGCATCGGCGGAGGTGTCATCCATTCGCATGCCTCAAGACGACGGGGCTGATGGTGTGGAAACACGCCGCCGGGGATTGGCGTCGGCCCAGTGCCGACGAACCGCAAACGCGTGCGATACCTAGTCTACGCCGAATGGTCGATCGGCGCCTACCCCTAAACCGCGTCCGGACACCCCCTCCGAGAGACATGTCGAGCCGGGAACAGCGTGTCGGCGTCGCCCGTTACGGGAGCCGCCAACCCCTTGACCTGGTCAAAAGCAAGGGTAAAGATTAAACTTTAAGGTCCTTTTCATGACGTTAACGTTGCCGCTTTCGGACTTCGTCGACCACGCAGCGCGAGGATCCTGCCCCAAGCCATGCCTCGAATCCCGATGAATCCGATCCCGACTCCCGCCCTGCTGCGCCGAGCGCTGTTCTGGCTCGCCGCCATGCTCTTCGTCGCCGCCAAGAACATGTTTTTGCTGCTCGACGGATGGCAGCTCGCAGGTGCCGCGCTCATGGTCGCCGTTCCGGCGATCCTGCTCTAGTGGATGATCGACTGGCGTCGGGCGTGGTCATGGGTCAACGTCGGCGTCGTCGGGCTCGCGGTCGGTCTGCTCGTCGCCTTCCCGGAGCCGGCGAGTTTGGCCTTGGATAAGCAGTTCGGAAACTCGGTCTGGAACCAGCGCGGCAATTTCGAGTCTAGAGGGCTCCCGCTGCAGCTCCTGCAGGAAGGCGTGCGCAGCCGCGCCCGGCGCGAGCCCGCCCCGACGGCCGGCGAGGTCGAAACAGCCCTGGCACGACTCGGCGCCCCGGCCCCGAGCGACCTGATGAGGGTCGCAAGCCCGGCGGGCCCGAGCCGCAATCTCCATATGATCGTGCTGGAGTCCTTCTGGGATCCGCTGCTGCTCGGCGCAGCGGAGCTCTCGGCGGATCCGCTCGATCCGGCCTTCCGCGCGCTTTGGGCAGCCTCGGGCCAGGCGCATGCCCTCGCGCCCGTCTTCGGCGGCTACACCGCCAACACCGAGCTCGAGATCCTCTGCGGCTTCCCGGTCGAGCGCGACAACGTCTTTTTCGAAGGCGGACTGCGCAATGACGTACCCTGTCTGCCGAGCCATTTGGCGAGTGCCGGCTACCGGTCGTTCGCATCGCACCCCAACGCGGCGTCCTTCTGGAATCGGATCAACGCCTATCGTCGCATCGCATTCGAGACCTATTGGTCCGACGGCGACTTCGCGCCCGACGACATGAATCACGTCTTCCTGAGCGACGCCTCGCTCTATCGCCAGGTGCTCGAACGGCTCGGACCCCAGCTGCAAGGACCCACACCCGCCTTCAACTATGTCCTCACCTATTTCGGACATCTTCCCTACCCGCTCAACGCGCAGCGCCAGAACCTCATCAGCGCCGCCGAGGGGCACGAGACAGTAGAGGCGTACGCCAATACCCTGTACTACAAGTCGCGCGAGCTGATGGATTTCCTGCGCGAGCTGCGCAAGCGCGATCCGGACGGGCTGATCGTCCTCTTCGGCGACCATCTGCCCGCGCTCGGCAACCAGTTCGGGGGCTTCCGAGAATCCGGCCTCCTGGCATCGAGCCGCGCCGAGCTCACCGACGCCATGTTCCGCACCCTGGTCGCAACCCCCTTGATCCTGATCGACGGCCGACGCGGCGTCATCCAGACCGGCGATCTGCCCTTGTACCAACTCCCCGGACTGCTGCTCCGACTCTTGGGCGACCAGCGCCCGTCGATGATGGCTCTTACCGCACCCGAGTCCGGGTCACCGGTGATCCGCCCGCTCCCCGGCATGCACTTCGTCGGCGACGGCGGAACGGTGACCACATGCCGCGATCCCGCGGATCAAGCCGCCACCTGCGAAGCATCCACCGCCCGGCTCGCGTGGCTCCGCATCATCGCCCGCGACATCTTCGGCGGCGCCCAGCACACACTGCGCCGCCTCGAGCCCGCGCCCGGATTCAGGGCAGCCGCCTCTGCTGCGCCGCTCGACGAGCCAACGCCCATGCTCTAAGGGCTCCCACACCCGGTGACCGATCCGATCCGTCACCCACCGCCCAATACAAAGGCGGCGGCGCGAGACTCAATCCGATCCCGCAGCACTGAGCAGCGTTTGGAGCTCAGCTCGCAGCCCCGCGCCCAGGCGCCCGATGCCCAAGGTGTGCGCCATCGCACGCACAGGATCCTCGGCGTCTTGCCCGAGCGTCATCTGCGCGAGCCCGAGCTTTTCCGGATAGGGCACATCCGACCAATCGCGTTCGACGCCGTCGACCGAAAGACCCCGGAACGGCATGATCGCCACGCCGTCATCTTCCCGCGACCAGACGACCTCCTGTCCGTCGGCCGCGGTTGCCAAGGAGCCGACCCCGAGCACCGCCTCGCGACAGACCCGAACAATCTCCGAACCGGTCCGTTGGAAGCCATGCGCGCGTGCGACGAGCGTCGTGATGCGCCGCAGGGTCACGGGCGCCTCCCGCTCGATGATCTGCGTCACCAACGCGCGCAAGGTCGGCGCGTAGTCGGGATCATAGAATCCTGCAGCATCGAGGAGCAGCTCCGACTGCACCGACCGGGGTTCCGTATCGCCCGCTCCGACAAGCCCCCGAGCAAAGCGCTGAACCTCGAACGGGGAAGCGAGATCGTCGCTCGACGCCGGCAACCCATCAAGCGCCTGCTCGGCAGGTGCGCCGCCCAACTCCTCGCTCGGCGGCGCCATCGGGGCCGCAGGCGGCACGGGCGCAGCGGTTGACGACTCGGCCTCGGCCGTTTCCGGCACGGCCCGATCCGCTTCGAGCAACCCGCGGAGATTGGTGTCGAGACCCTCCAGACTGGCCGCCGGATCCAAAAAGACATCGGTCGACCACAGCCGCAGCAATCGCCACCCGAGCTGCTCCAGGATAATGTGACGGACCCGGTCGCGGTCGCGCGCCGAGGGAGAGCTGTGATAGGTCGCGCCGTCGGACTCGATCCCGGCGAGAAACCGACCCGGTGCATCGGGATGGACGACGCCGAGATCGACACGAAACTTCGACACGCCGATCTGGGTGCGGATATCCCAACCGTACCGCCGCAGTCCTTCGGCGACCGCCATCTCGAAATCACTGTCGTACTCGCGACGCCCGACGAGCGAGATCGCTGCACCCAAGGCGGCCGGGCCGCGCTCGGCGAATTCGAGGTAGTGCTTCAAATCCTGAACGGCACGCGCGCTGGTGCGGGTCAGGTCGATCATTTCCGGCCCGAAGCTGGCAAAAACCATCACCTCCGTGGTGGCGCGCGTAATGGCGACATTGAGCCGTCGCTCGCCGCCCTGTCGGTTGAGCGGTCCGAAGTTCATGGACAGGGTCCGGGCACCCGGCTCGGTCGGGCCATAGGCGATGCTGAGCATGATCACATCGCGCTGATCACCCTGGACGGTTTCGAGATTCTTAACGAACACCGGGGCTTGGAGCTCGTCGCCGAAAAAGCGCTCCAGATCCGGATCGGCCCGACGTGCCTGGTCGAGCAGATCCTCGACGAGGCGCTGTTGCTCGCTGTTGAGGGTCACCACCCCGATCGACAGGTGCGACAGGCGCGGATCCCGAAGTCGACGCAGGATCTCGGCGACCAGCTCTTGGGCCTCGATCGGGTTGGTGCGCGACTTGCCCTTGGCATAGATGCCATTCACACGGCGCAGAGAGATCGCGCTGTCGCGCGTGTCCGCCGCGGGATAGGTGACCAACGAGGCGTCGTAATAGGCATGGTTCGAGAATGCGATCAGGCTCTCGTGACGACTGCGATAATGCCCGGTCAGACGGTGATGAGGTGCGCGGGCGGCGAGCGCCTCGTCGAGGATGCTTTCGAGGTCACCGGCGTCCTGATCGTCGTCGTCGGCGGCTTTGTCGAAAAAGCTGGTCGGCGGCATCTGTTTGGGATCACCGACGACGATGACACGACGTCCGCGCGCGATCGCACCGATGGCATCCGGTACCGTGATCTGCGATGCCTCGTCGAACACGACCAGATCGAACAACGCTTGATCCGCCGGAAGGAACTGCGCCACCGACAGCGGACTCATCATCAAACAGGGTGTGAGTGTCAACAGGCCATCGCCCATCTCGCCGATGAGTTGACGAATCGGCTTGTGCCGGGTCTTCTTCTGCAGCTCCCGCGCCAGCACACCGAGGCCCTTCGGTGTCTGCGGCGCGTCCTTGCGCGGGATCGCCTCCGAGAGCGATGCACGGATGTAGTCGGCGGTGATGTCGGCCAGCTCACGGTCGAGCGCGCGGAAGGTCGCAATGAGGCCCTCGTGCTGCACGGCCGAGAAGGTGCGTAGCTCGGGCCGCTCGTCGATCATCAGGGGCGCCGCCCAGCGACAGTAAGCGGTCTTGATGATCTCCGTCGTCATTTCGTGTGCTATCAATCCGTCTTCGAGCGCGCCGATCAGAGGGCCGAGTCCGTATGCCTCGCCGTCGCGCCGGGCCGCGATCCATCCGCACCAGTAATTCAGGCGCGCAGCCCGTGTCGTGACTGCCTCGGCTGCAGCGGCGATCTCCTCGATCCGACCCACCTCATCGGCGACGACCGCCTCGGCGCGGAAGGACTCGAATACCCTCGTGAAGGTCTTGAACGCGGCGATCAGATCGCTCGCTGCCGCCGGAATCGCCAGACCGGACTCGAGCAGGTCGCGCCCCTCGACAAGCAGGCGCCGGAGCTGCCCCCGCAGTGCGACGAGGTCTCCCCCGTGGCCGGCGAGACCCAACAAACCGGCGCGTGCCGCAACTCCGGTTTCGCGCTCTGCCGAGGCGCGCGCGAGATCCGTATCGAGACCGCGCCAAGGTGTCCGCGCCGGAAGATCCGCCGTCACTCGGGCGATGCGTGTCATTCGCTCCTGCAGCCCCAGGATCGTCTCGATCGCGTTCTCCGGAGCGGGGAGCTTGTTCGGCCATGCCAGATGGGCCCGGATCTCCCCGCGGAGTCTGCGCCGCGCGAGGACACGCATCGGCCAGAACCGCTGCGCCGCGGCCTCCCGGGCGATCCGCCACTCCTCGGCCGGGGCCGTCTCGATCGCCGTGTCTCGCGTCGGGGCGGGCAGGCCCGCCATCTCCTCGCGATGGTCGGCAAGGGAGCGCAGTGCCTCGTCCAGCGCCTCGAGCGTCGCCTTGCCGTCGGGCGCCAACGCGTACCCGACATCGACCTGAACACAGCGCGGCAGAAGAGCGGCGAGCTCGACAAGCGCAGCGCACTCCGCCAGCGTGTCGCCCGCAGCCAGGCCGGTGCGGGCGGCAAAAAGCCCACGTGCTTCGCGCAGTCTGTTCAGTGCCCGGAGCGTCGCGCGTGCGCGCTCGATCGCACCCTCCTGCCAAGCGAACGACCAGTCCTCTCGGCCGATCCACGAGAATGCCGTGCGATCCGCGGGGGTGATCCGACTGAACGCCTGCCCGAGTCGCCGTGCCCGCTCGATCTGCGCCGCCAGCGCCTCGGGCGTCGGCGCCCGATCGGGCCGGCGCAGATCCGTGCCCCAGTCGAGCGCGACCGGGTGTAGATCCCGCCAGCGTAGAGTCCGGCCGATCGCATCGCGCGGGCTGATCCCTGCCGGGCCGGGCTCATGCAACGCATGGACCAGCCCGTTGAGGCGATCACGCGTCTGCCGCAGGGTCTCGGCCTTGCGATGCCAGGTCTCGGCGGTCTTCTCGCCGGCACTATCCCAGGCGTTGCCGAGCTGCTGGAGCACCTCGCGCTTGTTGGCCTTGTTGGAATGCAGCTCGAGACAAAAGGCGCCGAGCCCGCGGCCTTTGAGTCGCCGATAGACCACGTCCAACGCGGCCATTTTTTCGGACACGAAGAGTACGCGGCGCCCGCAGGCGAGGTTATGGGCGATGATGTTGCCGATCGTCTCCGATTTACCCGTACCCGGAGGGCCTTCGAGGACAAAATCGCCGTTCTCGGACGAGGCATGGATCGCCACGATCTGCACGCTGTCGGCATTGAGCGGCGCAAAGAGCGCGGCGGGATCGATCCGCTCGTCGATCTCGCGCGGTGCAATAAAGCGCGCACCGCCCTGATAGGCTTCACGCGGCGTCTCGATGAGGTGGCGCACGAAGGCGTTTCCCTTGAGCGCGTCGGTGCGATCCGCCAGGTCTTTCCACATGAGGTATTTGGCGAAGGAGAAGGTGCTGAGCGTGACCTCCTCCACCACCTCGAAGCCCGGCACCTCGCGCACGCGTGCACGCACGAGGTTCCAGACCTGTCTGACATCCACGCCATGCTCGTCGCTCGGAAGCGCGCCGGCGAGATCCGAGAGGTTCACGTCGAACTCCTGACGCAGCATCTCGATCAGCGTGAGATTGAAGACGGTCTCGTCGTCATGCCCCAACAAAAAAGGCTTGGACGCGGCGCTCTTGCGCACCAATCGCACCGGCAGCAGGATCAAAGGTGCACGGTAATGCCGCGCGGTCTCGCCCGGCGGACGCCAACGCAAGGCGCCGAGTGCAAGAAACAGCGTATTGGAACCGCCCTCCTCGAGGTCGGATCGCGCCTTGCGGAAGAGCTCCAGCACGCCCTTTTCCAGAACTCGCGAGTCCGTATTGGCAATGATCTGATTGCGCTCCAAGGCATCCCGCGCGATCGTCTCGGACAGATCGTCGCCCGTCTTCAGCAGATGCAGCTCCGCGTCCGGCGCACCGTCCGCAGCCTGCCGCGGCGGCGGGGGAACGATGCCGATGCGTTGTCCCCGTGCGATCCGATCCTCGAGTGCAGCCGGATCGGGACAGAAGATCGGGATCGCCGTAGTGGACGGGCGCAGGTTCAGCAAGCGGTTGCGCTTGGTGAGATCAAGCAGTTTGCGTTTCCATAGATCGATCCGCTCGGCGGGTGTCTCCGGGATCGGGTCTGCGCCGATACCCAGATCGAAGCCGGGCAGGTCGGGCGGGATATCGACAGGGGGCGTCATCTCGGCACCCAATACCGGATCACTCGATTCGGCGCGGCTCACGATCGACGTCAAGGGCTGAATCTGGCGTCCCCGCGCCTGCTTGATGTCGAGCGCATAGACAAAGTCGTTGTCATGCTCCTCGTCGATCCGGCGCCGCCCCTGAGCCACCGCCTTGGCGAAGGGCGGCGCATGGCCGACCGCGGCGAGGGTCGTCTCGAAGAGCACCAGCTCCTGCTGATCGATCGCCTTGCGAAGCTCGGCGGGGTCGTCCACCGTTAGGGTCGGCAGTGTCTGCGGCTGGAGCCAGGCACCGCAAAAGGCATGGCCTTTGGTGAAGACGATGAGTGGATTGAGTCCAATCTGCTCGATCGCGGCGGCGAACAAGAGCGCGAGATCAAGACAGGTTGCAAGGCCCTGGACCTCGATGTCCGACGGGGTTCGCACCTTCTGACCCGCGGTCTCGAAGCTCGCGGGAGGCTCCGCATAGGTCAGCCGACGTGCGCCGACCGCGGACCAGAGGCCCGCGAGCAGCTCCCAGACACGCTTTCGCGACTTCTCCTGATAGCCCTCCAGCGTCGCCTTGCGCCCGGACGCCTCGAGCGCCCGTGCCGCATCCTTGAGCAGGCGCGCGACGGCAGGATCGTTCGGCATCACAAAGGCGCCGAGCAGCTCGGGCATGGTTGCGGCACCGCCCCATTCATTGCGCGCCAAGGCGATGATCGGACGATCCAAGCTCGCGAGTATCGCCTCGCCCTGAAGCAGCTCAAGCCTCAGATCCAGGCGCATCCGTTCCGTGAGGCCATCGAGCAGACCGCCCGCCAGCTGGACGCGGCGGTCGCGCACACGGATCTCTTGTCTCGCGCCAAGCCGGTCGAGACTCCAGGTGCGGGGGGCGAGAACGGGCGGCTCCGCGACGAGTCGGAGCCGCAGCGCGTCGAGATCTCGGTCGCAGGCGCTACGCACGCAGAGCGCGACCACGACCGGTGCGTCGCATTGATGGGTCGCAAACGAGATCTTGGACGCAACCTCGAGAACCAACTCCACTGCCGGGACATCGCCGTCTACCACGGTGAGCTCAACATCGACATTCGTTTGGTCCATCATCACCATCTCCATCGCACCTTGGCCTATGCTGCCGATCCTTCGCGCGGAGCAATGCGCTCGGACAGGCGATTGATTGGTGGCAATGCGCTCGATCCGTGAGGCCTGGATCGACCGATTGCCGGCAAGCCTTGCCACACGTCGTTGCGCCATTATGTCCTAAGTCTAACCGATGACTCGGAAATCCCTGCACCCTGGGGCGTGTGATCCTCGTTAGAATGACCCTCGCCGATCCCACATCTCATCCTGCCGCCGCAGGCAGGTGGGCATCCTTTGGCAATACCGGAGATGTCGACGATGAACTACACCGAGGTCATGGACGCGCTGGGTCGGGCCAGCTTGTTCGAGCTTTATCGCTTGAACGCGGCCATCAGCAACCAGCTCGACGACCCCAAACGCATCGCCGCGGTGAAGCAAGCGCTGCGAGTCGGTCAGACGGTGCGTTGGTTCGACCACGTCGAGAACCGGATGCTCGAAGCCTCGCTGCTGCGGATCAACCGAAGCCGCGCCGAGATCCAAAATCTCGGTGACGGGAAACGCTGGAGCATTCTCTTCCATCAGATCGATCTGGACGGCGCGGACGTGACGATCGCCACGCAGAAGCGCCAACCGATCGACCGCAATCGTCTGAGCGTCGGCGATCGGGTCGCCTTCAAGGGCCGCGATGGACATGAGCGGTTCGGAGAGGTGGTGAAGCTGAACACCAAGACCGCGTCGGTGCAGGTCGGTACCGTCCGCTGGCGGGTGGGCTACGGGCTCTTGGCGCCCGTGATCGACGGCGCGCTGGGCGATCTTGTCGACGACCCGCTCGCCCTGCCGGGCGTCTGGAACCGGGTCGACCCATGACGCAAGAGGTGCGAATCGGTGTCGGCGGCATGAGCTGCGCATCCTGCGTGGCGCGGGTGGAGCGCGCCATCGCCCGCACGCCGGGCGTAGACGCGGCGACGGTGAACCTCGCGGCCGGCACGGCGATCGTGCGCTTCGAGCAGGCGAGCGTGCCGGCCCTGCTCGATGCGGTGCGCGGCGCCGGTTACGCGCCGGTGGTCGAGTCGGTCACCCTGGGCGTCGGCGGCATGACCTGCGCGTCCTGTGTCGCGCGCGTGGAACGGGCCATTCAAGCCGTGCCGGGCGTCATCGCGGCGACGGTCAATCTCGGTACCGAATCGGCGACCGTCGGCTATCTCCCCGCCACGGTGAGCCCGGAGCGCATCGCCCAAGCGATCCGCGCGGCCGGCTACGAGCCGGCGGCGCCAGAGCAACGGGCGGAGACGGACGCGATGCGTAAGGGGCAGGAGCTGCGCCGGCTCGCGGGCGATCTGCGCGTCGCCGCGTCCCTGACCCTGCCGCTATTGCTGATCAGCATGGGACCTATGGTCGTGCCGGGGCTCCATACCCTCATGGACAGGCTGGCACCGGTGAGCCTGTGGGCCTGGCTCGAGCTGGTGCTGGCCACGCCGGTGCTCTTCTGGTCCGGGCGGCGCTTCCTAACACGGGGTCTGACCGAGCTTCGGCACCTGAGCCCCGGCATGGACAGTCTGGTCATGCTCGGCAGCGGCGCGGCCTATCTCTACTCGCTCCTGGCACTCACCCTGCCGGGGATGTTTCCCGCCGGGACGGTCCATCTCTATTTCGAAGCCGCCGCGGTCATCGTCAACCTAATCCTGCTCGGGCGTTATCTCGAGGCCGTCGCCAAGGGGCGAACCTCGCAGGCCATTCGACGTCTGGTGAACCTCCAGCCCAAGACCGCTCGCATCATCGGCCCGGACGGCGAGACCGAGATCCCCGCCGACGCAGTCGTCCCGGGCGACGTCATCCAGGTGCGTCCCGGCGAGCGCATCCCGGTCGACGGCACCCTCACCGAGGGCGGCAGCCGCATCGACGAATCCATGATCAGCGGCGAGCCGGTGCCCGTGCGCAAGGATCCCGGAGACGAGGTCATCGGCGGCACACTCAATCAGACCGGATCCTTCCGCTACCGCGCCACCCGCGTGGGTGCGGAGACGGTGCTGGCGCAGATCATCCGGCTGGTCGAGGATGCCCAATCCGGCAAGCCGCCGATCCAGCGCGTCGCCGACCGGATCGCGGCCGTCTTCGTGCCCCTGGTCATGGTCGTCGCGCTCGTGACCTTCGTGGTCTGGCTGTGGTTGGGTCCGGCGCCGCCCTTGAGCTATGCCTTCGTCGCCGCGGTCAGCGTGCTGCTGATCGCCTGCCCCTGCGCCATGGGGCTCGCGACCCCGACCGCCATCATGGTCGCCACCGGGCGCGGCGCGGCGTTGGGGATCCTGGTCCGCAACGGCGCCGCGCTCGAGACGCTCGCCCGCGTGGATACAATCGTCTTGGACAAGACGGGAACCTTGACCGAAGGCCATCCGGCGCTGACCGCGCTCGACGCCTACGGCATGGACGAGGCCGCGGCGCTGGCGCTGACGGCGGCGGTCGAGCACCACAGCGAGCATCCGATCGCCGCAGCCATCGTCGCGGAGGCCAAGGCGCGGGGATTGACCCTGCCGGAGGCCACGCAGATCGAAGCAGAGCCCGGGTTCGGCATTCAGGGCGAGGTCGGCGAGCAACGGATCGCCGTCGGCGCACGGCGCTGGATGGAGCGTCTGGAGGTGCCCATCGACGCAGCGAGCGAGATCGCCAAGCGACTCGGTGCGGAGGGCCAAACCCCGATCTATGTCGCGGCGGATCAACGCCTGATCGCCGTTCTGGCGGTCGCGGATCCCATCAAGGCCGGCAGCCGGGAGGCGATCGCGCAGCTGCGTGCGCTCGGGCTCGAAGTGGGGATGCTGACCGGTGACGGCCGCCGGACCGCCGAGGCGATCGCACGCCAAGTCGGCATCACGCGCGTCCTCGCCGAGGTGCTACCGGCGGACAAGGCCGCCGAGGTCAAGCGTCTGCAAGCCGAGGGGCGTCGCGTCGCCTTTGTCGGGGACGGCATCAACGACGCCCCGGCCCTTGCGCAGGCGGATGTCGGCATCGCCATCGGCACGGGGACCGATATCGCGGTCGAGGCCGGCGAGGTGATCCTGATGCAGGGCGACCTGCGCGGCACCGCGACCGCGATCGCGCTGGCGCGCAAGACGCTGCGCACCATCCGCATCAACTTCTTCTGGGCCTATGCCTACAACGTCGCGCTCATCCCGCTGGCCGCCGGGGTCTTCTTCCCGCTCACCGGATGGCTGCTCAATCCCATGCTCGCCGCCGCGGCCATGAGCGTGTCGAGCCTCTTCGTCGTCACCAACAGCCTGCGGCTGCGGCGCTTCGCTCAAGCCGCGCAGGGCTCCCGCCAGCTCGCCGCCAAGTAGTCATAAACAACATCGATCTGCTCCGACGTCAGGGCGCCGAAGTGCCGGCTCAGACGATAGCCGAGGTTCAGCCAGGTCAAGCGCTCGAGCTTCTCGGCCTCGTACACCTTGCCCTCCAGCGCCGCAGCCCAGCCGACACGGAACTTGCTGCTGCGATGCGCATCCGGCGCCTTACGCTCGTCACGAACGTAGACGAGCGCGGCGAACGCCTCGTCGATGGCCAGTTGCGTTGGAGTCGGCATGATGGGTCTCTCTGTCCTGTTGGGGTCTGGATCCGGCGGATGAACGGCCCCCGGAGTGCTTCACCCGGGGTGTCCGAGCATATCGGGGGCGCATTATAGGTCCACAATGCCTGTGGGGTGCGTTGAGAGATCGTAAGCCCGACAGATATCGACCAGGCGCTCGCCGCGCTAGCCTCGGACGATACGGACGTGCTTCGGACAACGCCGGTAGACGATGCGAAAGGGCGGCCGGATCAGTTCGCGCAGAATCGGCCGGGCGAACTCGGGTGCGACTTTACATTTCCTTTCATTGGCTGACGGTGCCTTACGGACCGGCTACTAAGCTGTGCCCCGACCATACCCAAAGACGAGGAAACACCACGATGAAATCGCTACTTGCCATCGTTTCGCTCATCACCCTGGTGCTCGCGAGCCCGCTTTCGACCGCCAACGAAGACCGCGCCGCCGAGCTCAAGGGACGCATGCAGGAGGCGCAGGCCCGGCTCAACCTCAGCGACGCGCAGATCGACCAGATGGCGCCGATCATGGAACGCGCAATGCAGGCGCAGAAGGACATCCTGGCCCGCTACGGTATGGACCCGGAGAACCGCAATGGTTCCGGCAGCCGTCCCGGTCTGCGCCAGATGCGCGCGATGAAGCAGGAGATGGCGGTCGTGCGCTCGGACACCCGCGCGGCGCTGGAGCCCATCCTCAGCGACGCGCAGATGGCCGAGTTCCAGCGCATGCAGGAAGAGCGCAAGGCGCAGATGCGCGAGCGTATGCGCAGTTCGCACTGAGTCGGAGGCGCGGGTCGCCGGCGCCGGTAACCGCGCCGCACCCGGTAAGCGCAACACGAACAGGACCTGCAAGATGAAGCCGTCTAACGGACCCGCCGATACGGATTCCGCCAGCCCGCCCCTGCCGTTGCTCGACGACGGTAGGGGCAGCCCCGAACCGGCAACGCCTCCGCGGCGGCCCCGCGCCATCGTGCGGGCCGCCGCCGTGCTGCTACTGATTTTCGCCGGCGGCGTCCTCGGGTTGTACTTCCAGCCCCCGGGCCTGCGGGCGTTCTTCAGCGCCAGCGGTCTCGAACCGGGTGCCGGGGCGCGGGTTCCGATAGCGCTGCCCGTCGAACGCACCCCTTCACCGGAGCGCGTCGCGGCGGTCGCCTCCGGCGACGTCATGGCCCTAGGCCGGCTGCGGCCGCGGGATGACATCGTCACTGTCGCGACGCCGTTCGGCGCCGCCGACGCGCGCATCGCGCAGCTGCTGGTCAGCGACGGCGATGATGTCATCGCCGGCGACCTGCTCGCGGTGCTCGACAGCATGGTCCAGTTCGAGGCGGCGCTCGCGACAGCGCAGAGCACGCTGGAGACCCGGCAGGCGAAGCTGGCGCAGACGATCAGCAACGTTGCCGCAGCGGAAGCGGAAACCCGGGCCAGCCTCGAGAGCGCGCGGGTCGCAGCCTCGGCGGCGCAGGCGAGCCTGGCGCGCGCCCGGAGCCTGTCGGAACGCGGGCTGACGTCGCAAGAGGCCCTGGATGCCGCGCAGTCCGACGCCGCCGCCGCCAGCGGCGAGGTGGCGCGCTTGACCGCGACGCTGTCCCGCTACGATACGGCCCCGGACGGCGAACAGGCCGACGTCGCGGTCGCACGAGCGGACGTCGCCGCCGCCGAGGCGGAGTTCGCCCGGGCGACGCGCGACCTTGAGCTGGCGCGGATCCGCGCGCCGCGGGACGGCCGGGTGCTCGAGATCGCGGCCCGCGAGGGCGAGAAGGCACCGCCCGAAGGTCTGCTGCAGCTGGGCGACGTCGGGCGGATGGAAGCGGCGCTGGAGGTGTTCGAATCGATGGCGCCGCGGGTCCAGGTCGGCCAGGACGTGAAGATCAGCTCCAAGGTTCTCGGCGACACGCCGCTGCGCGGCAAGGTCACCCGCATCGGCGCGCTGGTCGGCCGCCAGAGCGTGACCGCCGACGACCCCGCCGCCAATACCGACGCGCGGATTGTCGAGGTCATCGTGCAGCTGGACGACCCGTCCAGCGCCCGCGCTGCGCGCTTCGTCGGCCTTGAGGTGGTCGGCCGCATCGGCGTCGAGACGTCGGGTTATGTGACGGCGGGCGCGCCGTGACGGCCATTTTGACCCTCATCCTCGGGAGACTGCCGATCGGCTATCTGCAGCTGACCCACAACCCCGGGCGTTTTCTGGCAGCGCTTGCCGGCGTCGCCTTCGCCAACGTGCTCGTGCTCGTTCAGCTCGGGCTGGCGGCCTCGATGACCGAATCGGTCACAACGCCATATCGCCTGTTCCAGCCGGATCTGCTGCTGCTGTCCGCCTTCGAGGCGGATACCTTCGCCGATGGCGCAACGGTGCCGCGGCAGCGCCTCTACCAGGCCCTGGCCCATCCGGAAGTGACCGGCGGCACGCCGACCTACCTGGCCCAGGGCAAGTGGCAGACCGAGACCAACAGCTCCTCGATCATGTTTCTCGGACTGCACCCGGACACCGGCGCCTTCGTCCGCGACGACCTCGCGGCGCCGCTGCAGAGCCTCGCGCTGGAAGACACGGCGCTGGTGGACCTGGAGACGCGCTTCATCGACATGAGCGCGTACGACGGCTCTCGCCCGGACGCGCCGGTACCGTTCGAATTCAAGAACCGGCAGCTGAACGCCATCGGCACCGTGGCCATCGGCGGCGGCTTCAGCGGCGACGGCGTGTTCGTCGTGTCGGACCAGACCTTTCTGCACCTGTTTCCGAGCCGCAGCTCCGGAACCCCCAGCCATATCCTGCTGGCGACTCGCGCCGGCGCCGACCCTCGCCGCGTTTCGGAAGAGCTCGTCCAGCTGTTTCCCGAGGAATCGGTCCGGATCCGCTCGCTGGCGGATGCGACGGCGGCGGAACAGCGCTACCAGATGACCCAGCGCCCGACCGGGCTGATCTTCGCCTTCGGCGTCGGCATCGGGCTGGTGGTCGGCGTCGTGATTGCCTACCAGGTGCTCTCCACTGACGTCGCCGACCACATCCGCGAGTACGCCACATTGAAGGCTATGGGCTACCCGACAGGGTTCTTCGCCGGCATCGTGCTCGAAGAGGCGCTGATCCTCGCCGCCGTCGGTTTCTGGCCCGGGCTGGCGTTCTCCCAGGCGTTCTACGCGACCCTTGCGCACCTGACCAACATTCCGATCTTCATGACCCCGGAACGGGCGGTGGCCGTGTTCATCGGTACCCTGATCGCCTGCTCGCTGTCCGGCGTCCTCGCCATGCGCCGCCTGGCCGCCGCCGACCCTGCCGACCTGTTCTGAGAGACCGATGGACGACGCACCGATCATCGTCAGCGACCTTGACCATTATTTCGGCGACGGCGAAGCACGCAAGCAGGCGCTCTATGGCATCGACCTGCGTATCGCGCGGGGATCGCTGACCGTGTTGATGGGCCCCTCCGGATCGGGCAAGACCACGCTGCTGACGCTGATGGGCTGCCTGCGCGACGTACAGGCCGGCAGCGTGCGGCTGCTCGGAGCCGAGCTCAACGGCTCCAGCGAGGCCACGCAGATCGCGTTGCGCCGGCGCCTGGGCTTCATCTTCCAGGCGCACAACCTGCACGACAGCCTGACCGCCCGGCAGAACGTCTTGACCGGCCTGCAGGTGCATGGACGCGGAAACCCTTCGCGCCAACGCGAAGCCGTTAAACACATGCTGGATATCGTCGGCCTTGCCGATCGCATCGACTACCTGCCCGGGAACTTGTCCGGCGGCCAGAAACAGCGGGTGGCCATCGCCAGGGCGCTGGTCGCGAATCCGGAGATCGTTTTCGCCGACGAGCCGACCGCGGCGCTGGACAAGGTTTCCGGCATGGCCGTGGTGCGGCTGCTGAAGCAGCTCGGGCGCACGCGCGGCACGACCACCGTGATGGTGACCCACGATTCCCGCATCCTCGATCTGGCGGACCGCATCATCACGCTGGAAGACGGTGTCCTGGTCGCAACCGATTCAGAGCCGCCGCTCCATGCCCCTATGGTGCCTGCACAGGAAGCGCCGCGGCTGCACTGACGTTTCCTTACGTTTCATTGCACGCCCGATGACGTTCCCGACATACCGGCTTCTAGACTGAACATCACTGCTAAGCCACCGCCACCGAGAGAATCAACGATGAACAAGCCCCGCACCATGAGCACCCCTGGCATGACTACCCTGGCCGCCGTCCTAGCACTGAGTATGCCAAGCGCCTCCGCCAACGACGAGGCCGCAACCGCGACCCTGGATTACGGCGCCTCCATCACCAACACGACCACCGGCGAATCCGTTTCCCGGACCCGGGATACGGCCGTCACCGGAAGCGAGAGCGGTGCCTCCTGGACCCGCGAGGATTCGATCTCCGGCGGGAGCCGCGGCGCCGATTCTTCAATCTCCGGCTCCGTCGAACAGAATGACGACGGTTCTGTGAGCTACAAGAACGACCGCATGGTCACCAACCAGGCCGGCGAGAGCATCACCGGCAGCACGAACGTCGATGTCGCGCGCGACGACGACGGCAACGTGACTGCGGACCGGCAGAAGGACGTCGAAGGCAGCGGCGGCCGCAGCTTCTCCGCCGACCAGCAGGGCGAACTTGCCCGCAACGAGGACGGGTCGGGCTCCTTCAACCGGACGACGAACGCCTCCGTCATGAATGCCGACGGCGAAACCCGCTCCGCGAACGCCGAGCGCAGCGCCGGATGGCAGCCTAACGAAGAGGGCGGCCGCGATTTCGATTCCTCCCGGAACGCTGCCACCAGCGAAGGCCGCTCCGCCGGCAGCACGACCTCGGCCCGCACCACGCGCGACGGCAGCGGCAATGCCAGCTTCGAAGGCACGCGCGAGCGCTTTTCGAACCGCGGCAGCAGCCTCGTGGAGCGGAGCGGCCGCCGCAGCGTGGGCGAAAACGGCGCGGTAACCCGCGAGCGCGGCCGTAGCGCCTCGCGCTTCTGATTGAACCTTGTCTCACGGCCGCCGGACCTGTCTCCTCTGCTTGCAGATTCCCCCATCTGTGGGTCCGGCGGCCTCCTTATCGTCACCGACATCACCACCCGCGGCCGCATTCGATAACACGATCGTTTCAGCAGCAGCGCAGATGTTCCGAATCAAGAACGCGGCGAAGTCCGGCGCGTGGCCCCGGGCCCGGGCTTCCGGTCCGGCCACGCCGCGGCCGCGCTGACGGGAGCTTGCTCATCCATGCCTGGCCTGGCAGTTCTTTCTGCATACCGAGGCCATTGGCCGGCTGGGATGGCTGGAGGGCAAGCTGCTGAACACACCTTCCGCGCACCGCGTCCATCACGGCCGCAACGCGCAGTACATCGACAAAAACTTTGCCGGCGCCCTGATCGTCTGGGATCGGCTGTTCGGCACCTATGAACCTGAGCACGAGCCGGTCTGCTACGGAGTGACCTCCGGCTTCGCCGGTCACAACCCGCTCGTCATTCAGTTTCTGCCCCTATGGAAGTATATTCGCGGGGAATGGCGCGCCGAAAGGCAGCTCACCGCCGCGCAGCGTGGGGCCGCCTTAAGCGATGGGCCTCGCGCGTGACGATGAAGGGGAACGACCGTTGAACACATCGAGTTACACCGCCGTTCGCGTGCTTATCGTCGATGACGACGAGGCCTTCGCCGGCATGGTCGCCGAATTCCTCGGCGCGGAAGGCGGGTTCTCGGTGACGGCACGGCACGATGGCGCCGCCGGCGTCGAGGCCGCCGTCAACGATGGCTTCGACGTGATCATCCTGGACGTCGGCCTGCCGGAGCTGAACGGCTTCGAAGCGCTGAAGCTGATCCGCCAGCAGGTGGACACGCCGGTGGTGATGCTGACCGCGCGGGGCGACGATATCGACCGCATCCTGGGACTGGAGATCGGCGCGGATGACTACGTTCCCAAGCCCTGCAATCTCCGGGAACTGGTCGCGCGGATCCGGGCCATCATGCGCCGCCTGAATCGCTCGGATGAGGCTGACGCCGCGGCCGATCGCATCGTGCTCGGCGACCTGAGCATCGAGCCTGGCTCGCAATCGGTATCTCGCGCGGGTGAGCTGGTTGCGCTCACCGGCGCGGAATACCTGGTGCTGGAGGCGCTCATCCAATCCGCCGGGCAGGTCGTCGACAAGGACTCAATCGCCCGCCATGCACTGGGCCGCCGCATCATGCCGTACGACCGCAGCGTGGACGCGCACGTCAGCAACCTGCGGAAGAAGCTCGGCCCGCTGGCCGACGGCCGGCAACGCATCAAGACAGTCCGGGGTCGCGGTTACCTTTACGTGGCGGCCTCGTGACGCGGTTTTTCTGGCGGATTTTTCTTTCCGCATGGGCCATCGTGCTGATCGCAACGGCGCTCACATTCTGGGTGGCCGACCTGCTCCCGGACGGCGACTCACGGGTCGGCGGTTCCCGTTTCACCGCGCAGATGGTCACGCTCCTTGCGCAGCAGCTTCGTCGCGAACTTGCGATAGATCCGGCGACGGCGGTTGATAATCTTGTCGAGGAGTACGTGCTCGACTTCACCCCCGTGCTGGAAATCTACGTGCTGAACCCGGGCGGCGAAGACGTCCTCGGCCGGGCGCTGCCGGGTTCCGTCGCCCGCTACGTCGAATCCCGCGGAAAGCAATCGGGAGGGTCGATAGTGCGGGAGTTCTCGCACCTTCACGTGCGGGGAAACGGCCTTGACGGATACCTGGTCGTCGGACACGAGGGCCTCTTTCCGTTGGGCCGCAAGCTGATGCGGCCCGGGATCCGGTGGCTGTTGCTGGCATTCGCGTTGGTAGCAAGCGCGGTCGTGTCGCTGATGCTCACCCGCTTCATCGTTCTGCCCATACGCCGCCTTCAGCTGGCCGGGCAGCAGGTCGCCGCCGGTGACCTGAGCGTCCGCGTCGCCCACACGGTCGGCAACCGCACTGACGACATCGCCAGGCTGGCGCACGATTTCGACGTCATGACGGAACGGGTTGAGGCGCTGCTGGAATCGCAGCAACGGCTGATGCGCGATGTCTCCCATGAGCTTCGATCTCCGTTGGCGCGCCTGCGGGCGCTGCTGTCGATCGCACGGCAGCGTGCGGGAGACGCTGATGCACCGCAGATCGATCGCATGGAGACAGAGATCGAGCGGCTGGACGAGCTCATCGGGGAAATCCTCACTTACAGCAGACTCGAAACGCAGGATCACATTACCCGCCATGCCACGGACATCGTCGACCTCGTGCAGAACGTCGTGTACGACGCTGAGCTGGAGGGGCAGGAGGCGGACAAGCAGATACGGCTGGACGCGCCGGCCAGTCTCCTCCTGAAACTAGACAGCGGGCTGATTCAGCGTGCCGTGGAGAACGTCATCCGGAACGCGCTGAAGTACACCGGCGAAGGCACGATGATTGAGGTACGTATCCTCTCTGAATCAGACAGCGTACGTATCACAGTCGACGACCAGGGCCCCGGGGTGCCGCCGAACGCCATCGGGCAGATTTTCGAACCGTTTTATCGCGTTGGCGATTCAAGGAGCACGCAGTCCGGCAGCGGTGGCGTCGGCTTGGCGATCGCCGAGCGCAGCATCCGGCTGCACGGCGGATCGATGACCGCCCGGAATCGCGACAGCGGCGGGCTTCGCATCGAGATCGTTTTACCGGCGCTGCATTGATACTTGAATACATATACGTTTCAGCGTAACTGAGGGGGGGGCAACGATAATGGGGAAGTTATCTATCCGGCTGTGATCGTTCGGATGGCGATGGCGGAATCGAACGAAAAGGCAACTCACGGCAGGGGTAACTGATACGGCCCAGGAATCGTATCCAGATTCGCGACTATCTCGCCGCGCCATCGCGAAGTGCAAAGTACTCCGATCGTGCGGGCAACTGCTTCGCGCTTGGCTGTTCGCAAGCGACCCTCCGTGGTGGCGCACCCGACTCGGCTATCGCTGTCTCACGTTTACGCCTTCGCCCCCGCTGCCGTCGACCTTGATTGGATGCGCAGACACGCCCCGCCCAGCGCGAGGCCGGAAAGCCTCTAACAGAGCGGCGCACGAAGCAGACTTGCCGCGGCGCCGGGCTGCCGTCGTTGCAGGTGGTGGCTGACGTGGATGCGCGGCGCCTGGTTCAGCAAGAAACAAAAATCCTCGCCGCGCATCTTGATCAGGTGTTCGTGGTCGCCGGATTCGAAGTAGATCTCCTGCTGCCTCGCCATGTCCGTTTCCAGTACCGTCTCGATGCCGTAAGCCGCGCCGATAGCCGGGATCGCACCGCGTTCACAATCCGAGAAGGTGGACTCCATCTCGGTCTCGTCGATCATCTCCAGATGTCGTGCGATGACTTGGTTCAAGCGCCCAAGTTCGAGTCGGTAGGTCGCCGGTATGACGGACGGATCGGAAACCCAACCCGCCGTGAGCGTCCAGATTGGCCCGAGACGGGGCGCAAGCGCGGACGGGATGGGCCGTCAACACGCAGAGGTGGGGCTGGCGGACGTCGCGAGCGGTGCAAGCACGCGCGTTCGTGGTTGCTGGGGCGAGCATATGCGGGGCAGCGAGCGGCCGCCGGTAGACGAGGGCGGCTGCACTGTCTCCTGCAGCCGGGAGACGGCGGCTACCAGACAACGCGCTGGTCGAACGCGAAGTCGGGCTCGGGCTGGCCGAGGAGGTCCCAGCCCGGCATCGGCTCGGGAGCATCGTTCCAGGCGGGCGGTTCGCGGGCGGGGGCAACTTGGGGCGGGCGTGATGGCTCACCGATGTGGGTGAGGATCCGCTCGACGGGCGCCGCATCGATAATCAACGCAGCGCTCCTCTTGGCGTCCGCTACCGTTCAGAATCCGGTCATTACCGCTGCGACGGCCAATGTCGCTTCTTGGGTCGTAAGCACGCGCCCAAGCTGAGGGTCGTAGGTGACCGCAACGCGCGTCTTGCTGCCGCAGGAGCGCGCCGGCTCGGCATCAGGTTCAGGTCGCTCCCGGGCCGTCGCGATACCTGAGCCCCGTGAACGCCGATCGGGCTAGAGGACACTTCCTTTGTGTCTTCGCATCTTCGCGGGAGAACCTCTTGCCATCCCCAACCCGATCAGCGCGATGCGGATGCACCGCCGCCGGTTTGCCATGTGCGTACGTACGGCGCACACTTGAGTGCCTTCGGACTCCGGAGCCCACGATGAGCCAGACCGCCAACAAAGACAGCCGCCTGCATATTCGCTGCGACGAGCGAACCCGACAGCTGCTCGACAAGGCGGCCGGCTACGCACACGTCAAACTGTCCGAGTTCGTCCTCTCCCGGGCCGTTGCGGCGGCCGAGCGGATCGTGCAGGAGCAGGAATCGATCACCCTGCGAGTTGAGGACTTCCAGGCGTTCTTAGCCGCGCTCGACGCCCCCGACGCACCCAACACCGCCTTGCAGCGCGCTGTGGAACGTCATGCCGAGCAGGTCGAGCGTTCGTGAGCTATCTCATCCGGCCGCTCGATGACGCGGTCGAGAAGGACGCCTTTCACTGCGGTCAACAGGATCTCGACGTCTATCTGCGGCGCTATGCCTCGCAGGATGTGCGCCGGGGCGTGGCGCGGGCCCCCTATGTCAGGATAGATGTCGCCACGCCTCGGGATGAACCATACCGGCCGGCAGGATTCTACTCCTTGAGCGCAGGGAGCGTAAGTGCGGAGGACTTACGCTTGGATTTGGCACGCAAGCTTCCCCGCTATCCGGTGCCCGTGGCGTTGCTCGGGCGCTTGGCCGTCGACGAGACCGTCAAGGGCCGAGGACTCGGTTCGATCATGCTGTCCGACGCCTGCAAGAAGGTCATTCAGGCCAGCCGTGTTCTGGCGGTTGCTGCGCTGTTGGTCGATGCCAAGGATCCATCGGCGGCGGTATTTTATCGGCACTTCCGCTTTACGGTCCTTCCGGGCCGGCCCGACCGACTCCTGTTGCCGGAGAGGGTATTGCGGAAACTCTTTCCCCGGTCGGACCAGCCTGACTAGAGCGGATGGCTTCGGCTGACCTTTGCGGCGGTCTGGCATCGTATCAGGGGGACTCCGCCGCCTTCTCGTGCGGTGTTTTGGCCTTGATCGTCAAGGCGTGCAGTGCGCCGGACTTCAACTCGTCCTTGAACAGGGCCAACACGCCCCTTTGTCGTTGCAGCAGACCCTGGCCGGCGAAGGTTTCGCTGACGATGTGCAGCTCGAAGTTGCAGTCGGCCCCGGCGATGTCGATGAGTGCCGCCGGGTATTCGGCCCGCACGCGCTTGACGATGTCGTCTTGGTGCATCTGTGATCCTCGGTCTCGTGTCAGCCGGCCGCGCTTTTCAGCATCGGCAGCAGCTCGCCGCTCGCGAGCATGGCCTCGATGATGTCGCTGCCGCCGATGATCTCGCCATTGATGAAGAGTTGCGGAAAGGTGGGGAAGTCCGAGACCTCGGGCAGCGCCTGCATGAACAAGGGTGCAGCCAAGACATCGACATAGGCGAACTCGACCCCGGTCGATTGCAGCGCAGCCGCGGCCTTGGCGGAGAACCCGCAGCGTGGCTCGCGCGGCGTGCCCTTCATGTACAAGACAATCGGGTTCTCCGCGAGTTGTTGACGGATCTTATCGGTGGTTTTCATCTGGATTGCCCGCTGAGTGAGGTCGGTGGTCGGTTGTCTGTCCGGCGCATGCAGGAGACGGCAAGATCAACACTCGCCGAGGTCAGGTTAGGCCCGTCACGCGTTTGTCGACGAGGTAGACCTGACCGTCGACCTCCATGGACCGCAACGGCTCAAGTCGCTCGCCGGAGCACAACACACTCAAGGATTCGCCCGTGGTCGGGTCATAGACGATGCCGTGCATGGAGCAGCGCAGGTGCTCGTGCTCTGCATCGAAGACCGTGTCGTGCATGCAGTCCAGGCGCCGCACCATGTGCACGCATTGATTCAAGTAGGCGTAGACCTCGCCGCCATACCGCAGCACGATGGCGCTCTGCCGCTCATGCCTGAACAGCACGGGAATGATGCGATGCCGACGTTCAGTCAAATCAGCGCTGGCACAGACCAGCAGCTTGCGTTTGTCGAGCGCGGAAGTACCCTGGGTGGGTGTCGTATTCACCGCTCAGGATCCCGGGTTCGCGTTCAGATGAGCGGCCAGGACGCTGTCCATCGTCACGACATGCGCTGCAAACCGAGCCGGCAAACGTTCGCGCGCATATGCTCGGCCCATGGCGTTGAGCTCGCTATGAACGCGATCCATCTCCTGAATACCCGGGCGGAAGCGGGTGTCGGCGGGATCGATCGGGAGCCCGCTCATTGCGACTGCTCCCGGCGATGGGCGATGGTCTTGAACAGCTTGCGAGCGGCGTAGGTGGCGAACTCTTCGCTGTTGTCGTAGCCATGTTCCATCGCCAGATTCGCCAGCGCGTCGATGGATGCCCGTAGCCGGGCGATCTCGCTCGACTCTCGGCCACAGCTCAGGCAGCGCTCGCGATTGTCGCGGCAGGCGTTCTTGCCATGACAGGGCTCGAAGCGGCCCATGGCTCAGCTCGCTCCGAGTCGGATGGCGAAGGCCTGCCGGCCTACGCTGCAGCGACGGGCCCGGGCGTGCCGCAGGGCATCGCCTCGAGCATCGGAGACATCCGCGCTCAAGTTGCGTGAGACAGGGACTGCTTTGGCCTGCGCTCTCGCTTTCGGTGTTTGGGTTGGTGCCATGCGATCGATCTGCGCTGCTGTTGTGCTTAGGCGACTGACAGCAAACGACGGGCCAATAATCCTGGACTATTTTTCAATGACCTGCCGGGAAGTACGGCCCGTTGCGGGGGCGACCTGTCGCATTCGCGACAAGGACAGGCACGAGGTCAGCCACGGCGGGCGACATGCCGCCACATCCGATCCGCCCGCATGCAGTGATGCCGTGCCGCGGCACCAGCGGGTGCACGCCGGCGACAGACGTGTCAAGCGGCGTTGGCCATTGCCGACCAAGAGACGGCGTGCCGGATGACCGCGAAGACCTTTTGGAGGCAACAGCGTCTCATCTCGGCTCGGCCTCCTCGGACAGGATGCCGTTTCGCACCAGCACACGATGGATCTTGCGAGCGGTCTTGGCCAAACGCGACAGGTCTGCAAGACTCGGCCGGTCTCCCTCGGCGAGCCGCTGCTCCCGTGCCGCCAGCTCTCCATCCAGATAGTCCAACAGCTTCTGCGAGCAGCCCGAGCAGTCGCCGCTGCAGACGCGGGCCGGTACCGCGTCGAACGGGATCGCTGCGCGCACCTGGTCGATGAGCTGGCCCATCGCGGTTCGGGTATCGGGTCTCATGCTGCTTTCGGTGTTCGGGAGCCTGCCTCTCTCGGGCGAATCCCATAATAAGGTCCCCGGGGTGAAGGGAGACGTCATACGAGATCTCGTGGACCGCATACATCGTCAGTCGCGGGGCATCCGTGCCCCGCATTCCGGACTTGATCGATCTAAGGCATCCTGCAATCGAAGGGACGGGCGATCAGTCGAAAAGCCGCCGGAAGAATCCGAGATCCATGAACCAGGTTTCGCCCGACCAGTCGTCGACTCCGTCGTTGTCGGTTACCACAAAGGTACGCCCGGCTGCGGTAATCGCGACCCCTTCAGGTTTGTCCGTGATCCAACCATGGGTCGACTTCAACCGCGGTAACAGATCAAAGACCGCCTTGTCGTCTTCGGCGACCACACCGTCGCGCAGGTCGCGATTCGACACCCTGACGAGCGTCTTGAGTGCGGCGAAATCTCCGGTCAGATTGTCGCGCTCGATCAGCACGTAGGACCCGTCTCGGGCGCGTGTGATCTCGGAGAGTCCGACCCAGGACGCGTTCGCGGGCAAGGGCGCCAACTCCCACGCCACGTGATCCCAGGACATCGCCGTCGGGTCGTAGATCCAAATCCGCGTCAGGTTCGGCTGACCGAGCGCATTCAGACCACCTGCATCGTCGTCGAGTGCCTCGCATTCATCCGTCGTGTAGTCCCAACCGCGCTGCTGGGCGACCAACAAACGATATCCGCCACGCATCGGCTCGACCGCAACACCCTCGAAGCCCGAGCCTAGGGTCGCCCGGTTCGTCGTCGCCGCGCGACACGCCAGAACCTCCGGCGGCAGACCGATCTCCTGCATGACCTGACCGGTCGCCGGATCGACCTGAAGCAGACGATTCGGCCGCGAGTCGCTCGCGTTTCCTTCGCTGGCGATCCAGAGGGTACCGTCCGGCGCCACCGCGATGCCTTCCGGATCAAAGTTGCCGGAGCCGCCTTGGATGGTCAGAGCGTCGGTGATCAAGGCCGGCTTGGCAGAGACATCGATGCCGAAGATGCGGCTTTCGGAGTAATAGGAATCCCAAACCGCAAGAAGGCGATTCGGCTCTCCCGGAACAGCGACCATCCCGGACAAGGCGGACCAGGGGATCGGTGAGCCGCCGGCCGTGTCGGACAAGATCTCGGGATAGGTCGGCCGACCAGGATTGAGCTGGTAGATCATGACCGCGGAGCGCACGCCGAACTCGGGATCGTCGTTTTCGCCGGTGGCGATCAGGAGATTGCGGGAGGGGATCGCGAGCAGCCCTTCCGGGCCCAAGGGCGCCGGCAGGAGCTGCTTGAAGACCGGGCCGTTCCCCGTCAAGGCGTAAACGGCCACGAAGCTGCCGCGTTCCGAGCCGACGAAGAGGTAATCCCGAGCACCGAAGCGGCCGTACTCGATCGACTCGGGCTCATTCCCCTTGTTCTCGGAACGTGACTCCGGGTAATGACCGTGCTGGACCGCGATCTGTTCGAGCGAAGCCCCGCTATCGAAGAGCACACCACCTGTGCGGTCGAAGACCGAGAATCCGCGGCTGCCGCCGAACAGGTCACCCTCGTTGGCGGTCGCGATGCCGTAGGTTCGACCGAGGCGGCCGGTCGGAACCCAAGCCACGGCGTCGGGCTCGCGCGGGATGTCGGTCAGGGATTCCGTCAGTGCAATGATGTCGTCTTCGGTGGCGTCGATCCCGTCCAAGGATACCGTACCGGCCGCGAAGTGACGCGTCACCTTGCCGCGGACCAGATCGACGATCGCCAGATGATTGTTCTCCTGGAGAGAGACCACGGCCTCGTTCGCGGCGTTGATGTCCACGAACTCGGGCTCGGGATCCTCGGGCGCATAGCTCGCAAGACCCGTCAGGTCGACGTTCCGCAGATCCCAGTCAGCCGGATCCGTGCCGTCGATGTCGACGATCGCGAGGAACCCTGCGGGCAGCTGCGGAAGACCGCCCTCGACACCGCCGACTTCGATATCTTCATCACGCTCGTTCTCGATCGCAATGGCGACGTAGCGACGATCGGGGCTGATCTTGATCGAATCCGGTTGGCCTCCCAGCTCGATCGTACCGACGATCGTCCGCGTCGCGATCTCGACCACCACCAACTGGCCGCTCACGTCGACGAAGCTCTCGCTGGTATTCACCGCAACGAGTGCGAGGGCATTGTCCAGGATATCGACGGACGTCGGCTCACCCGGCAGCTCCAACATCCCGATCGGCTGCGGACTGCTCGGATCCGCGATGTCGATGAAGCCGATACGCTCACCGGGGCTGTCCGTATAGACCAGAATCGTCCCGTCTTGGGTCGCAGCAATAATCTCGGACACCGTCTCCTCGGCGATATCGCCCCGGTTCAGATAGTTTCCGAGTGTGGCGATCCGCTGAAAGCTCTGGACGGGCGGGCGCCAGCGCAGATCGTACGCTGCTGCCCATGAGTCGTTCAGGTCGAAGGTCGCCTGGCTGGTGCCGGCCAGACCGACCATCAGGAGACTGGCCAAGGCCAGCCCAATCTTCGTTCTACGCATTTGCTTTGTCTCTCCGCTGGGTTGATCGCCTACCGAACCGATACCGCCGCTCTCGAGACGAGACCCGGACGACTCTTTCCGGACGGACCCTTCCGCAGCGGAGTCGGCCGGCAGTCATCGAAGAGCCCTGACCCGAGACAATGAAGCGGGGCGGCAATCCAAGAGGCCGCTTCCGAAACCGACTCCAGGGCCGACCGCAGACGCGGCGCAGCCTCGAGGCAACTCGGACCCGCCGGGGCCGGTTAAGACCGACCCAGGCCCGCGGAGGGTAGCGGAATCGGTTCGGCGAGTTGTTACGCGGGCATGACGATTGTCGTCGTAAGGTTTGGACGCGCACGGGCAATCGCTCGCGCGCCACCGAGGTGCGGATCGGGCGCGTGGCGCCGCCCGGGTTCGCAGATCACCTCCGATGCCCTGCGCACTGTCTGTCGTCCGGGCGACGCTTGGTATACCATACACGGCGATCGACATGAATACGGTCTACCCTCTTCGTGCGAGTCTCTCTAGTGAAGAGTCCCTCGCCCTGTATCGACCCGCGGCGGTGATCGCGTACCGGACCCTGTTGAGTCGGAACGCCACGTCACGGCGCCCAGCCGAGGTTTCGATGGTGCACATCGGCTCGCGCCCCTTCGCTCTCGGCTGCGGTCAGGCCGGCGGCTTGCCACGCGACCCCGGCAATCGTTTTCGCCAGTATCCCCGGCAGTCCCGTCGGTCGCTCGTGTTCCCGCTTCGGCGAACAGCCTTGGCTGTCCGATCGTCCGCGACGAGCACCCGAGAGCTCAGTTCAGACCGGGCCCCGACGCCGCGTCCTCGGATCCGGGTCCGCCACTTCGCAGCAGGATGTCTATGAAGATTCCCAAACGCCTCGAACCCTTGGTCCAAGACGGCCTAATCGACGAGGTGATCCGCCCGCTCAAGAGCGGCAAAGAGGCCGCGGTCTATGTGGTGCATGCCGATGGCGCGGTGCGCTGTGCCAAGGTCTACAAGGAAGCCAATCAACGGGGTTTTCATAAGCAGGTCTTGTACAGTGAAGGCCGTAAGGTGCGAAACAGCCGACAGGCGCGCGCGATGGCGAAAGGCTCGCGCTACGGACGGCAACAGCAGGAAGACGTTTGGCAGAACACCGAGGTCGATGCGCTATACCGCTTGGCCGCTGCGGGGGTGCGTGTTCCCAAGCCTCACCTCTATGTCGAAGGCGTCTTATTGATGGAGCTGGTCACCGACGACGAGGGCAATGCGGCGCCGAGGCTCAATGATCTGGACCTGACGGGCGAGCAAGCGCTTCTGTACCACGAGATCCTGATCAAAGATGTGGTGCGCATGCTCTGCAGCGGTCTCATACACGGCGATCTCTCGGAATTCAACATCCTGGTCGATCAGTATGGACCCGTGATTATCGACCTTCCCCAAGCGGTCGATGCGGCGGCCAACAACAATGCCGCGCGAATGCTGGAGCGCGATGTCGGAAATCTGGCAGCCTACTTCGGTCAATTCGCCCCGGAGCTGCTCTCGACGAGCTATGCGAAAGAGATCTGGTACATCTACGAGAGCGGCGCCTTGACACCCGAGATCAAATTGACCGGACACTTCAAAGGATCCAACAAGCAGGCCGACATCGAAGGCATCATGCGAGAAATCAACGATGCGCGCGAGGATGCGATCAGGCGTCGCCAGGGGCGCGAGGAGGCGTGACGGTCGATGTGTACCGATCGATACCGGCGCGAGATCGAGCGCGGAGCGCCTGGAGAGACGTGACACCGCAGGAGCGGTGTCACGAGCGCAACCCCGAGCAGGATCACGCCGGTGCCGGATTCGCCCTGAACAACCGGCTCAGACGTCCATGCGCACTGTCGTGGATCGAGAGCAATGCCGGGATGACAAGTAAGACAAGCAGGGTCGCAAACCCGAGTCCGAAGGCGATCGAGGTCGCCATCGGGATCAGGAACTGGGCCTGAACGGATTTCTCGAACAAGAGCGGCGTCAGGCCGGCAATCGTGGTCAAGGATGTCAGCAGCACGGCACGCAGGCGCTGGCAGGCGGCCTCGATCAACGCCTCGCTGCTGGCAACCCCTTGGTCGAGCTGCTCTTGGTAGAATTTGACCAGGATAATGGAGTCGTTGATCACGATCCCGGACAGGCCGAACATCCCGAACAGCGAGAGGATGGTAACATCGATGCCGATCAGCCAATGGCCGAAGAGTGCGCCGGTCAAGCCGAACGGGATCGCGGCCATCACGACCAACGGCCAGCCATAGGACGAAAAGACCCAGGTTAGGATGATGTAGATCAGGATCAGCCCGAGCACCAAGCCCTTGCGCATGTCGGCCAGGGTTTCGCGTTGATCGGCGGAGCGACCCTCGAAGGAGTAGCTGATCCCGTAGGTGGCCTCGAGCTCGGGCAGGGTCGAGGCGACCAGCCCTTCGATGATGGCCCCGGCATTGTTGACGTCGGAGTCGACATCCGCCGAGACCTCGACCGCCAACTTGCCCTCGGCATGACGCAGGATCTCGAAGCCGCGTTGCGAGCGCCATTGCGCGACCGTCGTGAGCGGCACCGAGGTACCGTCCGGAAGGCGGATGTTGATGCGCTCGAGGGTTCCCAGACGTTCGCGCTCGGCCTTGGGGAGCTTCACGCGAACCTCGACCTCGTCCGCACCGTCCTGGAAGATCTGGACCAATTGCCCCTCGAAGGCAGTCCGCAGTTGGGTCCCCAGCTCGGTGACCGTGAGTCCGAGCGCCTGTCCGGCGGGGGTGAGCGAGTAGATGACCTGCTCGCGCCCGAAGGCCATGTCGTCCTCGACGGCCGTCACGCCCGAGATCCCTTTCAGAACCTCGGAGATGTCGAGTGCCGCGGCCTTCAGCGTCTCCGCATCCGCACCGAAGAGCCGTACGCTCAGGTCTCGACCGGGCGGACCGGCGCGCCGCGAGGCGATGGTGAAGCCCTCGAGTCCGGCCGGCAACTCGATGCGCTCCTGCCAGGCCCGAATGAACTCCTCGTTGCGCACCTCGCGCGCATCCGGTGCGATCAACTCCACCTGCAGGGCGCCGAGCTGATCCGCCGAAGAGCCGCTGCCCTCGCCTTTCGCCCCGTGCAGGGCGATTGCCAGATTGACCAGCTTGCCTTGATCGAAGGCGCGTTCGGTCTCCCGAAGCGTCTCGTCGAGGTGCTCCAGAAGCGCATCGACCCGCGCGCGCGGTGTGCCTGCGACGAAGGTCGCATTTGCCGTGATGATCTGGCCCTCCGGCGTCGGGAAGAAGACGAAACCCAAGCGCCCGCCGGCCAGGAGGCCGATGGCGATCATCAAGGCCGCAACCGCGCCGGCGATGGTGGCGAAGCGATGGTGAACGGCGAGCGTCACCAGTGGGCGGAACAGCCGGTCGCGAAAGTACTCGAAGGCTCGATCCAAGTGTCCGCGCAGAGAATCGGGTTTGACCTTGTGCGAGTGCACGAAGGCGCTGCGCAGATGCCCGGGCAGCACCAGCATGCTCTCCAAGAGCGAGGCGAGGATGACGGCCACGATGACCAGCGGGATGACGTTCAGGATGTTGCCGATGACCCCGCCGACCAACATCAGCGGGAGGAAGGCGGCGATGGTCGTCAGCGAGGACGCGACCACCGGCGCCAGCATCCGGCGAACCCCGCCCTCGGCCGCGAGGAGCGGATCCTCGCCCATCTGATGATGGGCCATGGCGTCCTCGCCGACCACGATGGCGTCGTCCACGATGATGCCCAGCGCCATAATGAGCGCGAAGAGGCTCATCATATTGATGCTGCCGCCGGCCAGGTAGAGGATGAAGAGTGTGGCCATGAAGGACACCGGGATACCCCAGGCCACCCAGAAGGCGACCCGACCGCTCAAGAACAGAAAGAGGATCGCGACGACCAGGATCAGACCGCCGGCCCCGTTGGTCACCAGCAGCATGATGCGGTCCCGAATCAGCTCCCAGGAGGCGTCGTAGACGACCAGCTCGACCCCAGGCGGGAGCAGGGGACGTGTCTCGGCCAGCCACTCGTCGAGTGCCTTGGCCGCCGCGAGCGAGTTGCCCGTCTCGGCACGCTGCAGGATCATCTCGACCGCCGGGCTGCCGTTCATGGAAAGCCGCAGGGTTGCATCGCGCGGCACCCGCTCGATCTCGGCGATATCGCCGAGCTGCAGATTCAGCGTCTCCTCGGTCTTGATCGGAATTTGTGCGAACTCGAGCGTATCCCGGCGCTTATCCAGGCTGCGCAGCTCGCGCGTCGCCTCGCCACGACCGATCGCCCCGGCCGGCAGATCGCGACTGAAGGCACCGACCCGCTCGCCGATCTGCGGCAGCCCCAAACCCAGCTCTTCGAGCTGCGCCTGGTCGACCTGGATGCTAATCTCTTCGAGCGGCAGCCCGCGGATCTCCACCTTGTCGATCCCGCTCTCGAGCAGCTCGGACTCAAAGCGACGTGCGAGATGTCGCAGCTCGTCCGGGCGTTCGAGACCGGTCAGGACCAGTCGGGCGACGGACTCGTAGCGCGTCACCAGCGCCACCTCGGGCTTCTCGGCGTCCTGCGGGAGGTTACGGAAATCGTCGACGAGGCGTCGCACTTGGTCCAGGGCCAGCAAGGGGTCGACCCCCTCGTTGAACTCGATCGTGATCGCCGAGATACCCTGCGTGGAGGTGGACGTCATCTTGCGCAGCTCATCGACCGAGCGCAGACGCTGCTCAAGGGGATTCGTGATGCCGTCCTCGATGTCCTCGGCGCTCGCGCCTGTCCAGACCACCCGCACCGTGACCAAGTCCAGGTCGAAACTCGGGAAGAACTGCACGTTCAGACGATCCAGAGCGAAGATCCCGCTCAGGATCATCATCGCCATCAGGAGGTTGGCCGCGACCTTGTGGTGGGCAAACAGGCCGATGATGTCGTTCTGATGCCCCTTGACGACCTTCTCCTTGGCGGGTCTGGTATCGGTCACTGCACCGTCTCCACCCGCAGCCCGTCCACGGCGTTGGGCATGTGGGTCACGATCAGGCGATCGCCGGCCACGAGATCGGGCGCCTGCACCAGCAGCCGCTCCTCTCCCGTCTCGGTAAACCAACTCCCCAGACTGCGCACGGGCACGCCCTTCATGCGGCCGTCGACGAGCTTGTAGACCCGATCACCGCCGTAGACGGCACCGAAGGGGGCCGGCACCACGCTCTCCTGCGGCGGACGGTCCAGTCGCAGCGCGATCATCTGACCGGCGCGCAGGAGACCCTCCGCGTCCTCGATATCGAAGAGTCCGTCGATCCCGCTCGCGCTCGCCTCGCCGGCAAGCCGCTCCAACGAGAGCTTGAGCGTGCGCTCCCCGACGATGGCCGTCGCCGGCAGGCGACCCTCGGCCTGCAGGGAGGCGCTCAGCTCCGCCTGGAAGGGCGCCGGGATCCGCGCGCGGACCTCCAGGCTGTCGATCGCGTAGAGCGTCAAGAGGATATCGTCCTTGCGCACCTGGTCACCCACCGTGACCGAGACCTTGGCGATGATGGCATCGTAGGGCGCGACCACCGGTGCGCGCTCGAGCTCGAGTGCGATCTCCTCGAGGCCCGCCCGCGCGCTCGCGAGTCTTGCCTCGAGCGCGCGTCGGCGCGCCGGGAAGTCCGCAATGTTCATCTCGCGGTTGCTCACGGCCAGTGCTTGGCGGGCCAGTTCCTGCTCGGCGATATCCAGGTCGGTTTGGGAGCCGACCCGTTGCTTGGTCAGCTGCGAGGCGCGCTCCACACCATCTTGGGCGATCGCGAGCAGTTTGCGCTCCTGCTCAAGCGCGGCGAGATCGGTCTCGTGCCCGGTTTGCTCGCTCTCGACCTGAGCATCGAGCTCGTCGATCCGGGCACGGGCTTGAGCGAGACGGAAACTGAAATCGCGCGGGTCAAGCTCCACCAACAGTTGTCCGGCCTCGACCCGATCACCCTCGCGCACCAGTACCCTGGCAACACGTGCCTGCGCCGAAGCGGCCGCGCGCAGGAGATTGGGCGTTTGAACACTCCCGTAGAGCTCAAGCCCGGGGGAGAGCCGACGCGGCTCCACCGTTTCGGCCTCGATCCGCCAGACACGCTCGACGATCTCCGTCGGCGCACTCTCCGGGCGGGTCTGCTTGAGGTACTGAAAGACTCCGAAACCGACGGCAAGGATCAGGACGGGCAACAAGAACTTGGTCAGGCGCTTCACGGTGACTCGCGGGGTAACTGCTAGGGTTGTTAGTGTCGGGGCGTACCCTGCTCAAAGCAACTCGTCGGAGCGCCCGGCGAAACGGCAACGGCGGCCTCCCGGGTGTGCGATAGACGCACGTCGCCGAGGAGGCATAGCGTCTTGGGCTGCCCATACCATTGAAAAGCGACCGCCTCGCCCGGTCCGCGCGAGCCACCTCGCGCGTGCATTCACGGGACCACTCTGTCGGGTTCAGCTATTCTTCATCAACAAGCATCGTCCACGCCTCCCGATGGCGTCCGTCAGGGGAGCCAATCCGACGCCCAGCGTCACGCTCGCTCTCCGAGCCTCTTGAACCATGGATTCGTCCGCGCAACGCAGGAAGTAGCGTCTTGACTCAAGCAATCGGACCATCAGCGATCGGACCATCTCCGGGTGCAACCGAGATCCACCGCGGGCGTCACCTGCGGGTGCTTCGCCTGCTCGACCCGAAGGCTGGCCCCTTGATCGTCAAGCAGGGCCGTGATGACGGAGACCTCGCCTCCGCCCGGTCCGCGCTACACAACGAGCAGCGCATCCTGGATCGGTTGCAGGGCCTGCCCGGTTGTCCGCGTCTGGTGCGCTTCGACCCGGCCATGCCGGAGCTGGCCATGGCGGACTTCGGCGGTGTCACCCTGCAGGCGTCAGGGCTCTTGGGCAACCTCGATCCGGAGCGCTTTCTGACCATCGCGCAGGCGCTGGCGCATGCCATGGCCGAGATCCACGGGCGCGGTGTCATCCACAAGGATCTGAACCCCGCCAACATCCTGGTGCGGCCGTCCGACCTGCAGGTGCAGATCATCGACTACGATCTGGCCACGACCTTTGCCGAGGAGCACCCGGGGTTCGATCACCCGAGTGCCCTGCCGGGCACGCCGACCTATCTGTCGCCTGAGCAGACCGGACGGATGAATCGGCCGGTCGACTACCGCACCGACCTCTATTCGCTCGGTGCCACCCTCTATGCCCTGGCCACCGGTGCCCCGCCCTTCGCGGGCACCGATACCCTCAACCTGATCCATGCCCACCTGGCCCGCACGCCGGTACCGCCGCAAGAGCGGGCGCCCTGGTTACCGCCCCCCGTGGCGGAGCTGATCCTGACCCTGCTCGCCAAGGAACCGGACGACCGCTATCAGAGCGCGGCAGGGCTGGCCCACGATCTGCACCTGTTGCGCAGCGCGCTGGCCGCCGATCAGCCACTTGCGGCGGTGCGGTTGAAGGAGCTCGACCTGCCCCTGGCCCCCCGACCGCCGCGCCGCCTGTACGGGCGCGAGGAGGAATTGGCCACGCTGATGGCGGCCTTCACCGACGCGACCGCAGGCGGTGCTCGGGGCCTGTTCGTGGCCGGCTATTCGGGGGTCGGCAAGACGGTACTGATCCACGAGATCCACCGGCCGGTCACGCTGGGCAACGGGCTCTTCCTCAGCGGCAAGTTCGAGCAGTTCAGCCACGACCGCCCGTTTCTGGCCCCGGCCCAGGGTCTGCGCCAGTTGTGCCAGTTGCTGCTGGCGGAACCGGAGGCAAAGGTCGAGGCGTGGCGCACGCAGATCCTTCAGGGCGTCGGCCCGGACGCCGCCGCCTTGTTTGAGGTCGTACCGGAATTGGAGGCCCTGCTCGGTGCTCAGCCCCCCGTGCCGGAACTTGGGCCACGCGAGGCGCAGGTGCGCTTGCGCGCTCTCTTGGTCGCCCTGCTGCGCCAGATCGCCGCGCCCGAGCATCCGCTGGTGCTGTTTCTCGACGACCTGCAATGGGCCGACCAACCGTCGCTGGACTTCATCGGGGCACTGCTCGAAGACACGGCGCTGCGTGGTCTCTTACTGATCGGCGCCTATCGCGACAACGAGGTCGACGCGGCCCACCCGCTCTTGCGCCTATTGCGCCAACCGACAGCCACTGGCGCACCGGCCCCGGTGCTGTCCCTGGCCAGCCTGACGGCGAGCGATATGACCCGGTTGCTCGCCGACATGCTGCACTGTCCGCCGGACCGCGTACAACCGCTGGCCGCCGCCCTGTACGCCAAGACCAGCGGCAACCCCTTCTTCACGATCGAGTTCCTGAATGCGCTCTACCGCGAAGGGGGGCTGCGGCCGGACCCGCAGAGGGGATGCTGGCACTGGGACCTCGCCGCCATCGCCGCCCACCCGGCGAGCACCAATGTCGTGGACTTCCTGGCCGACGGGTTGCGCACCCTGGGTCAGGAGAGCGCCGACACCCTGGTCGCCGCCGCGTGCCTGGGCAACACCTGTACGCTCGGGTTATTGGCGCTCGTCACGGGGGAGGACCCAGGCGTACTCGCGCAGCGGCTCGGACCCGCATTGGAGCGGGGCATCCTGATCACCCCCAACGCGGTGGCGGTGCATCAGGCAAAGGGCGGGGCGGCGCTGGCGTTTTGCCACGACCGGATGCAGCAGGCGGTATACCAACTGCGCGACGACGCCTGGCGCGAGCGGCTGCATTTAATGATCGCCCGGCGCCTGGCCGGGGTTGCGGCCAATCCGGAGCAGTTCCTGCGCGCTGCCGAACACTACGCGATGTCCACTTCGCTGATCGTCGAGAGCGACGAGCGCGCGCGCGCCCGCGCATTGTTCCTCGCGGCCGCGGTACAGGCCCGCCAGGCCGGCGCCTATGTCACGTCGGAACGCCTCTTGAAGCTGGGCATCGGGCTGTTGGCGGCGGACGCCTGGCAGAGCGATCAGGCGGCGGCGTTCAGTCTCCATACCGAACTGCACCTGGTGCTCTATAGCCAATCCCGCCACGATGAGGCCGATGCGGTCTATGCCGTGCTGGCAACCCAAGCGACAGCGCCGGGTCAATTGCTCGCACCGCTGTGCATACAGATTGCCAGTCTGTCCAACCGCACCCACTACGACGAGGCCGTGCGTCTTGGGGCCGGTCTGCTGGGAGCGCTTGGCATCGCCTTGCCGCTGGAAAACACCCGCGACCATCTCGAACAGGAGCTCGATCTGTTCTACCTCCATGTGGCGGCGGGCGCGCTGGAGCGGTTGCCCGCCCAATGCAACCTGGACGATGAGCGGCTGCTGATGGTCGCCCAGTTGCTCAATCGCTTGATCCCGGCCGCGCTCTTTTCCGGTTCACTGCTCGGCTTTTGGATGATGACGCGCTGCAGCCGCCTGTGGATCGAGGCCGGCTACTGCGAGCTGCTGTGCTACCCGATGTGCTGCATCACGATGGTGACCATCGCCCTGCGGGAAGACTATGCCACGGGTTATCGCGCGGCCCGCGCGGCCCTGGAAACTGCCCTCGCGCGCGACCACGGGGGACTGGAAGTGGCCCGCGCCGAGCACGCCTTCGGGCTCTTTGCCTGTCATTGGTTTCAGCCGCTGACCGATGATCTGGGACATGCCCGGGCGGCTTACGCGGGGCTCTTGCGGGCCGGCGATCTGGAGTTCGCCAACTTTACCTTTTTTAACTCGCTGGCAGCCCTGTTCGAGACCTGTACGCAACTCGCCGAGATGGACACCGAGCTTGCTGCGGCTATCGGCTTTACGCGCAAGACCGGGAGCCGGCATTCAGAGCAGGCGTATTTGCCCTACCGACAGCTCACGCGGGCACTGGAGGGCAAGACCCACGAGCGCGGGGGCTTTGCGGACGCCGATTTCGACGACCAAGCGCATCTCGCGGCCATCCGGGGCAACGCCATGGCGCTCGCCTTTTATCACACCTACCGGGCGCTGGGGGCCTGCCTGTTCAACGATACGGCGGGGCTGTCTGGTCATGCCGAGGCCGCGGTCGGCCTGTCACGCCACATCAGCGGTTTCTACCCGACCGCCCTGGCCGTCTTTTTGAGTTCACTCGCGCTGACCGAGCAACTGCGGGTGACCGCTGAGGCGGACCGGCCTGCCCTGCTGGAGCGCCTCGGTGCGAGCCAGACCTGGCTCGCCGCGCGCGCCGCCGACGCGCCCATGAACTTCGGCCATCTCCACGACCTGGTGGAGGCCGAACGGCTGGACGTGCTGGAGCAGCCCTGGGACGCGCTCCAGCGCTTCGAGCGGGCGTTGCGCCACGCCGGGGCCGAGTTGCGCCCCTGGCACCAGGCACTGATCGCCGAGCGGGCCGGACGCTGCTACCTGCGGCGCGGGCTGGAAGACGCCGGCCGCGCCCTGCTGGCGCGCGCCTATGCCCTCTATCGGCAGTGGGGGGCCGCGGGAAAGACGCGGGCGATGCGCGACGCCTGGCCTTTCCTGGACACCAGCCCTTCAGGCAGCGTGCGGGATAGCCAGTGCGATGCCTTGGACCATGAGGCCCTGCTGCGCGCCTCCCAGGCCCTGGCCGCCGAACGCTCACTGCCGCGACTGGTGGCGCGAGTGGTGGAGCTGGTCGGCCATCTGACCGGCGCGACCGACGTGCGGCTGCTGGTCCTGGACGAGGCCGGGCGCTGGTACCTGGAGGGCGGGGTGCGCGGCGAGGAGTCGTTGGAGCGCATGCCGGCGGAGGAGGCCGCGGAGCGGGGAATCATCAGCGCCTCCGGGATGCGGTTGGCGCTGAAGACGCGCGTCCCCTTGGTCTCCGACGATGCGGTCATCGACAGTCGCTTTGCCGGGGATCCCCACTTCGCCAGTCTGCCCCTGTGTTCGCTGCTGGGCCTGCCGATTTTCCTCCATGGGCGGCTCACCGCCTTTCTGGTCCTGGAGAACCGGCTGTTTCGCGCCGCCTTTACCGCCGCGCGCATCGAGGCAGTGACGATACTGGGCGGACAGTTGGCGGTTTCGCTCGAAAACGCCGGGCTTTACCGGTCGCTCGAAGGCAAGGTCGCGCAGCGCACCGGCGAGCTGTCCGAAGCCAACCGGCTGCTCACGGACGCCATCGGGCGCGCCGGGGCGGAAATCGCCGAACGTCAGCAGGTGGAAGCGGAATTACGCGAGAGCGAGGAGAAGTTCAAGGCCATCGCCAATTACGCCGCCAGCTGGGAGGCCTGGTTCAGTCCGGAAGGCAAGCTGCTCTGGATGAATCCCTTTTCGCTGGAGCTCACGGGCTTCACCCCGGAGGAGTATCTCGCCGCGGACGATTTCGTGGTGATGTCCACGGTCGAAGAAGACCGGCCTATCATGTTGGAAAGCTTTCAAAAGGCGCTCCAGGGCCGCAGCGGCGACCATGTCGAGTTCCGATGTCTGCGCAAAGATGGCTCGCGATTCTGGATCTCCGCCTCCTGGCGCCCGATTTTCGACGTCTCGGGTCGTTCACTCGGTTTTCGCACCAGCGCCCAGGACATCACCGCGAGCCGGCAGGTGCGCGAGGACCTTGCGCGCGCCAGGGCAGCGGCCGAGACCGCCAACCGCGAGCTCGCGATCCTGAGCACCACCGACAGCCTGACCGGTCTCGCCAATCGCCGCCGCTTCGATGAAACCCTGCAGACCGAGTGCCAACGCGCTACCCGCGCCGGACGGCCTCTAAGCCTGGCGATGCTCGACGTGGACTGGTTCAAGCATTACAACGACCGCTACGGCCACCAGGCCGGCGATGAATGCCTGCGCGCCATCGCCGGGGTCCTGAGTGCCCAGGCGCACCGGATCAGCGACCTGGCCGCCCGCTTCGGCGGCGAGGAATTCACGGTCATCGCCCCCGACACCGACGGGGCGGGCATGCTGCGCCTTGTCGAGTCGATCCACAGCGCCCTCGAGGCTTTGGCCCTGCCCCATGATGCCTCGCCGCTCGGCCGCGTCACCGTCAGCATCGGCGTAGCGGTGCTTGCACCCGGAGACGCCGCCTCGCCCGAGGCACTGTTGCGGCTGGCGGACGAGGCGCTTTACCGCGCCAAGGCCGGGGGCCGCAATCGGACGTCCCCGGGAGGCGCGGGGTCCGCGCCATTGCCGTAAGCTGTCCGGCGACAGGGTCTGTGGAATCCTCGATTAAATCGCGTCCCCACCGGCACCGCCGTAGTTGAAGGTGATCTCCTCGTCGACCGCAATCGCGCGGCGGGCGTAGAGATCGAAGCCGTCGAGCTCGGCGTTCGGGTCGTCGCTGTGGTTCAGCCAACGCAGGAGGTTGCGTCCTTGGCGACCGGTGAGGACGTTGCCCTCGGCGTCGTAGGTCCAGAGCACGTAGGTGCCGTCGCGATCCACCTCGGGGCCTTCGAAGGTGCCGATGAAGTCGCCGCTGCGAAACGCGATCTTGGCAAAGCAACCTTGGCCGTGAATCGGGGAGGCCGCGCGGTAGACACGCGTGCGCAGCAGGTCGGCGGAGGAGGAGGAGGAGGAGGAGGAGCGCCCCATCGCGGCCGTCGCCTTGTGGCAATGCGCTGACTCAGCGGCGCTTGGCCTTGGCGAAGGCATCCGCCATGGTGCCGCCGCCCGGGACCTCGGCCGCAGCCGGGGCCTTGGACCGTGTCGCACCTCGCCCGTCGGACGCCGGGCGAGCGTCGGCCGGGCGGCCGGGCCGACCTGGCGAGGCCTGTACCCTCGGGCGCTGTTCGCGACCCTGCGAGCGGGTGTCGGATACATCGCCGGCCGCGCGCTCGGGCGCGACATCGCCCAGGCGCATGCTCAGCGCGATCCGCTTGCGCACGAGATCCACTTCCATCACCTTGACCTTCACGAGATCCCCGGACTTGACCACGCCATGCGGGTCCTTGACGAAGCGGTCGGCCAAGGCGGAGATGTGGACCAGACCGTCCTGATGGACCCCCACGTCCACGAAGGCGCCGAAGTTGGTTACGTTGGTGACAGTCCCCTCCAGGATCATGTCGGGCTTGAGATCCTTGAGTGTCTCCACCCCATCCTTGAGCTGCGCGGTCTTGAACTCGGGGCGCGGGTCACGGCCAGGCTTCTCCAGCTCGGCGAGGATGTCCTTGACGGTCGGCAGACCGAATCGGTCGTCGGTGAAGCGGGCGGGATCCAGGCGGCGCAAGGTCGCGCTGTCGCCGATCAGGGCGGTAATGGGTTTGCCGGTTTCCACAAGGATGTTGCGCACCAGCGGATAGGCCTCCGGGTGAACGGCCGAGGCGTCCAGAGGCTCGTCGCCGTCGCGCACGCGCAGGAATCCCGCACTCTGCTGGAACGCCTTCTCGCCGAAGCGCGGGACCGCCATCAGGCGCTTGCGGTTGGAAAAGGCCCCGTTGGTCTCGCGAAACTGCACGATGTTCTCGGCGAGGGTGCGGTTGAGCCCGGAGACCTGGGTCAAGAGCGGCACGGAGGCGGTGTTCAGATCCACCCCGACGGCGTTCACGCAGTCCTCCACCACGGTGTCCAGTGCGCGCGCAAGTCTGGGCTGATTCACGTCGTGCTGGTACTGGCCCACACCGATCGCCTTGGGCTCGATCTTCACCAGCTCGGCGAGCGGATCCTGCAAACGACGTGCGATCGAGACCGCACCGCGCAGCGAGACATCCAGCTCGGGCAGCTCCTTGGAGGCGAATTCGGAGGCCGAATAGACCGAGGCGCCCGCCTCGCTCACGACGAGGGAGCGCAGACCGAGCTCCGGATGTTTCTGGATCAGCTCGCGCACCAGCCGGTCGGTCTCGCGCGAGCCGGTCCCGTTGCCGATGCTCACGAGCTTCACCCCATGCTCCTTCGCCAACAGGGCGAGACGCGCAATCGAGGCATCCCATTGGTTCTTCGGCACATGGGGATAGATGGTGTCGGTCGCCGCCACACGCCCGGTGCCGTCCACGATGGCAACCTTCACCCCGGTACGCAGTCCGGGGTCCAGCCCGAGTGTCGCAAGCCGACCCGCCGGGGCGGCCAACAAGAGCGCCTTGAGGTTGAGCCCGAAGACGCGAATCGCCTCCTCCTCGGCCGCCTCCAGCATCCGACCTTTGAGCTCCAAGTCGAGCCGGGTCAGCAGCTTGATCCGCCAGGTCTTGCGCACCGTCTCGATCAGCCAGTCGTCTGCGGGGCGCCCGGCCTGCCGAACCCCGAAGCGCGACGCGATCAGACCGCGACAGACGGCGTCCGGGTCATCGCCCTCCCCGGCCAGCAGCTCCAGGTGCAGGACGCCTTGGTTGCGCCCGCGGAACAAGGCCAACGCACGGTGCGACGGAATGCGCGCAAGCGGCTCGCGATAGTCGAAATAATCCGAGAACTTATTGCCCTCGTCTTCCTTGCCCGGCATGACCTTGGCGACCAGAATGCCTTTCTCCCAGAGATGATCGCGCAGACGCCCGGTCAGCTCCGGATCCTCGGCGAAACGCTCCATCAGGATCTGACGCGCGCCTTCCAGGGCCGCCGCGATGTCATCCACACCCTTGGTCGAATCCACATAGGATGCCGCGTGCGATTCGGGCAACGGGCTTGGATCCGCGAGCAGAGCATCGGCCAAGGGTTCGAGCCCCGCCTCGCGCGCGATCTGGGCCTTGGTGCGTCGCTTGGGTTTGAAGGGCAGATAGAGGTCTTCGAGACGCTGCTTGGTCTCGGCGCCGACGATCTCCGCTTGGAGCTCGGGGGTCAGCTTGCCCTGCTCCTCAATGCTCTTGAGCACGGTGGCGCGACGCTCGTTCAGATCGCGCAGATAAACGAGGCGCTCTTCGAGCAAGCGCAACTGGATGTCGTCCAGCCCCCCGGTGGCCTCTTTGCGATAGCGCGCGATGAAGGGCACGGTCGCGCCCTCGTCGAGCAGTCGGATGGCGGCCTCGACCTGCTCGGGTCGAGCGGCAAGCTCCTGGCTGAGGGTCCGGGTGATGTCGGTCATGCGCGATGGGTTCCGATACGGCGGATCAAGGTGGATGGCGTCGGCAGCATACACCCCCGACGGGCAGGGCGTAGGATCTCAGGGCGGCGGCAGCCGGCAGGCATCGCCGTAGACGGCCATGATCTGCTTGAGCTCGCGCAGCAGGGTACCGCGCTCCTCCGCGCTCAGATCACGTGTCTCGGGCAGATGTGCCCCGGCCTCCAAGGCGGCGATATCTTGCCTGACCTGCCTACAACCCTTGCTGCACACCGCCTCGATGCGCGCATCCACACGACATTGTTCGAGAGTCTGCAAGACCCTGGCCTCCAGCGGTGAGCGAGATGGTCCGACATGCGCGCTGCGTCTCGATCGGCATCTTCCCGAACGAGATCGACGCACCCTGTTTGCCGGGAGTTTGTCGATTATAGGAAGATGACGACGGAGGTCACAACGCATGTCGACGCAAAGAGGGAATGAAGCAGGCGCGATGCCGGCCACCCCGACACTCCACTGGACCGCCGGGCCGATACGTTGCGGGATCCGATCGGGTGCGCTGCATCTGTGGCGAATCCGCACCGATGAAAGCGGGCTCGACCTCGCGCACGGGCTGCGCCTGCTCAGGGAGCGCCAGCGCGCGCGCGCGTTAGGGATGCGTCATCAGCCCTATCGCGAGCGCTACGTGCGCGCCCATGCCGGACTGCGCGAGATCCTCTCGCGCTATCTCGATGCACCGCCGGGGTCGCTCCGCTTCGATTATGGACCGGCCGGCAAGCCCGCGCTTGCCGGCGCAGCGTTGCCGCTCTCCTTTAATTTGACGACGACCGGCGATCTGGCCTTGGTGGCCGTCGGCACCGGGCTCGGGCCGAGCACCGATGTCGGTGTGGACTGCGAGTGGATCCGACCGCGGCACAACATCGATGCCGTTGCTGAACGGATGTTCGCACCCGAGATGGTTCGGACACTCGCATCGGCTCCGCAAGACGAGCACCTCGCCCGCTTCTACCGTGCCTGGACCGCGCTCGAGGCGGATGCCAAGGCCGACGGCCGAGGACTCTTCCGGCCCCGACCCGCCGGCGCACGGCCGCCGGCCGTTCTGCATTGCATTCCGGAGAAGGGTTATATCGCCGCGGTCGCGCGCGAGACCCTGCCGCCGGTGTCGGACTGGTCGACATTCGATCTGCTCTAAACCGCGCCCGGAGCGATAGGCGTCGTTTGTTGGATTGGCTTGGCCGCGCCGGCTCCGACAAGTGTTGGAGCCGGCGCGGTTTAGGCATGAAAAGCGCGTGAGAATGAAGAGCGTCGCCATCCTGCTTAAGACCGTCGTCGATCACTCGATAGGGCACCGGAAGCATCGATCGCGCGAACACGGCCGGTACGCCGCGTATAATCTGAGCCTTCAATCCCGAGGAGCGCCGTTCGTTGGAAACTATTCAGATCGTCTTACTTGCGTTCGTTCAGGGCATTACCGAGTTCTTGCCGATCTCGAGCTCGGGACATTTGATCCTGACACCGCTCCTGTTCGGCTACGAGCTGCAGAGCCTCGCCTTCGATGTCGCGTTGCATCTGGGCACGCTTGCCGCGGTGATGCTCTATTTCAGGCGCGAAATCGTGACCATGACGATCGCTGTGCTGCAGTCGTTGCGCACACGCCGATTCGACGCACCCGATGCCCGCCTCGGCTGGATGATCATCCTCGCCACCCTGCCGGTGATCGTGCTGGGCCTGCCGCTGAAGTCCGTGCTTGAGGTTCTGCGCGAAGACCCGACCCTGGTTGCCCTGGTGGTTGCGGCCACCAGCATCGGCTTCGGGTTGCTGCTGTGGTGGGCGGACTTCAGCGGAAAGCGCGCGCGCGACGAATACAGCCTCGGCTGGAAGGCGGCCGTGTTCGTCGGTGTCATGCAGGCGATCGCGATCATTCCGGGGACCTCACGCTCGGGCATCACCATGACCGCAGCGCTCATGCTCGGACTGACCCGCAAGGCGGCTTCGCGCTTCTCCTTCCTGCTCGCGATCCCGACCATCATCATGGCGGGCGGTCTCGAAACGCTCGATCTGCTGCAGGCCGGCGAGCCGGTCGACTGGATGTCGCTGTTGCTCGGAGCGGCCCTTTCGTTCGTCTTCGCCTACTTGACGATTCATTACTTCCTGAAGTTCATCGAGCGTATCAGCATGCTCCCCTTCGTGATCTACCGAGTCCTGCTGGGCGCCGTGATTCTGATGCTGGTGTGGTGACACTCGATGAGTCTGGAAGCCGAAATCGCAACGACCTTGACCTCCGGGATCGCCAGCCTGCAGCCGATCCTGGACCGTTACGGACTCTGGGCGCTGTTTGTCGCCTGCATGGCCGAAGGATTCGGGATCCCGCTGCCGGGCCAAACCCTCTTGATCGCCTGCGCGCTGCTCGCCGCAAGCGGCAAGATGGACATCGCAACCGTCCTGATCGTGGCGTGGACGGCGACCCAGCTCGGCGACATCATCGGCTATCTGATCGGACGCTACGGGCTGAAGGGGCTGCTCAAACGCACATCCAAGCATCGCGAGCGTCTGGACAAAGCCGAGGCGGCCTTCGCGCGTTGGGGGATCGGGTTGCTCATCGTCGCTCGCTTTCTCGACGGGCTGCGTCAGACCAGCAATATCGCGGCCGGGGCACTGCAGATGCCCTGGTGGCGCTTCCTCACGGGAACCATCCTCGGAACCAGTCTTTGGGTCGGGGCCTTCGGGTTCGGGGCCTACACCTTGAAGGAGGATTTCCAACGCATCACAGACTTCATCGAGCCGCTCAGACCCTATGTGCTTGCCTTCTCGGCGGTCTTGATCCTGGCGTTTATCTGGTTCTTGTTGCGCCGCAAATCGGCCGGCCAGCACGCCTGAGTCGCGTTCGCAAGGGCCTTACGCATGTGCTGCGCGCGCCTGCGTGTGGGTTGTGCCGAGCCGTGCGAGGCACAACCAACCGTCGGCGGATGTTGTGCTTCCTGCCGTCAGCACAACCTACGGCATGGAATTTTGCGGAAATCGCCTAAGCAACGGGAGCGTCATCATGGTTAAACCCCGGGCGCTGGCCGAGCATACGATGACACGGCCGGACTACGACGGCGGCGGCATCCTCAATCTGATGAGCAGCATCATCCAGGCCCGCGGCGGGCGATCCGACGCCCCGAGACTGCGCGATCTGCCGACGGATGAGCTGGCGCAAGCCACCAATCTGATCCTCCTGGTCATCGACGGCCTCGGCGCCGATTGGCTCGACAGGCAATCGCCGGACGGGATCCTGAGCCGAACCCGGCGCGCAACCCTCACCTCGGTCTTCCCCTCGACGACGGCGGCCGCGATCCCGACCTTCCTCACCGGGGAAGCGCCGTTGGCACACGGGCTAACCGGTTGGCATACCTATCTCGGCGAGCTTGGATGCGTGATGACGGTGCTGCCGGGCACACCGCGCTTCGGCGGCGTGCCCTATCGGAAGGCCGGGATCGATCCGGTCAAGCTCTTCGGGACCACACCGATCACCAACCGGATCGCCACCCGCAGCATCCTGGTCTCGCCGGAAAACATCGCCCGATCGGACTTCAACCGCGCACATCTGGGACGCGGCGAGCTGGTGACCTTCAAGGGATTGCGCGACATGTTCGTGCGAACCGCCGGGGTTCTCCACGGCTGGGGGCGGCGTCGACGCGAACCCAAGTATCTTTATCTTTACTGGCCGAGATTGGACGCGATCGGTCATGAGCAGGGAATGGAGAGCCCGGCCTCACTAGCCCATCTTCGCGAGATCGAGCGGGAGATCGCATCCTTCATGCATGAGATCGCGGATACGGACAGTCTGCTGCTGGTCTGCGCGGATCACGGCCAGGTGGATACGCAGCCCTCGGATACGATCGACCTTGCCGCTCATCCGGAGCTCGAAAACCATCTCTTGCTTCCGCTGTGCGGCGAGCCCCGAGCGGCCTTCTGCTATCTGAGGTCCGGCCGTGCGGCCGCATTCGGCGACTACTGCAGCGATGTCTTGGCGGACCGCGTCGACCTGGTGCCGAGCGAGCAGCTCGTGGAGGATGGGTTCTTCGGTGCGGGGAGGATGCACCCGCGGTTCATGGAGCGTGTCGGGGACGTCTGTTTGCTCCCGAAGGGCAACGGCGTCGTCCGACAGTGGCTGCCTTTCGAGCAACCACACCGACAGATCGGGGTCCACGGCGGAATCAGCGACGCCGAGCTTCGCGTCCCCTTGTGTCTGCTGCGTACTTAAACCGCGCCCGGAGCGGTATGCGATAATCGTGGATGGGATCGGCCCCGGCAGACTTGACGACCGTTGGAGCTGGTGCGGTTTAAATTATTAAAAAATATAAAATTTTAAACCGCGTCCCCACTACGGATTGTGGATGCACCGAACGTCGAGCTCACTCTGAAACGAGCAATTCGCTCTGGACGCGGTTTAATATGCCGAGTGCCGTCACATCAAACCGAGCTGGAGACGTGCCTCGTCGCTCATGTTCGCCTGACTCCAAGGCGGATCCCACACCAGGTCGACCTGGATCAGGCCGACACCCTCGACCTTCGAGACGGCATCCTTCACCATGATCGGCATCATGCCCGCGACCGGACAGGCCGGCGCGGTCAGCGTCATGTCGATCGAGACGTCGCCGACCGGGGTGATGTCGACCCGGTAGATCAGACCGAGATCATAGATGTTGATGGGGATCTCGGGATCCTGCACGCTGCGCAGCGCTTCGATAATCGGCTCGCGCAGCTCCTCGGCGTCCATCTGCTCGACCGCGACCTCCTCCGTAAGAACGGCGGTATCCCCACTCTCCTCGTCATGCTTCCCGAATCCGACGAAGCGGGCCAGTCTGTTCATGCTCGACCTCTCGACTGCAATTTCCGGTTGAACCGCGTCCGTCGCGACATGCGATCCCTCCGATCGGCTCGGCCCTTGTCGAGCCAATGTCCCCGGAGTGGACGCGGTTCAAGTAAGTGAATCCTTAACCTCTTAACCGCGCCGACTCGACATCCCGCGGAGTCCGCAATGGGGCACTCTTCGGATCATCCCTCGTCAACCGCTCCTGACGCCCCTTAGGTCAGCGGAGCGGTTTCGAGTCGACGCCCGACCTCCTCCGAGACCGCCTCGCGCAGCGCGACCGAGTGCAAGGCATCGATGATCTCCTCGGCGAATCCCAAGCAGAGCATGCGACGCGCGAGCTGTGCGGAGATGCCGCGCGAGCGCAGATAAAAGAGCTTCTCTGGCTCGATCTGGCCGACCGTCGTGCCGTGACTACACTTCACGTCGTCGGCGTTGATCTCGAGCTGCGGCTTGGTATCGATCTCCGCGTTCTCGGACAACATGAGATTCTTGTTGGACATGGCCGCGTCGGTCTTCTGTGCGTCCTTTGCCACCACGACCCGGCCGTCGAAGACCGCCCGACCCTTGCCGTAGAGGATGCCCTTGAAGGTCTCGCGGCTCGAGCACGCAGGGACCGCGTGATCCACGTCGATGTGGTAGTCCATCAACTGCCGATCGCCCGCGAGATAGAGCCCCTGCAGATCGCATTCGGCGTGCTCGCCGCTGAAGCGGGTCACCAGATCGGTACGCGCCCAAGCCGCACCCAGACCGATGTTGACGCCGACATAACGGCTGTTGGCGTCCTGACTCAGGTAAAGGCCCGTGATGTGGAAGGCGTTTGGACTCTCGACTTGAATGCGGTCGTGCTTCAGCACGGCGTCTCGACCGAGCGACAGCTCCAGCACCGAGTTGGTGCAATAGAGCGACTCGCCGAGACTCACATACCGCTCGATCAGGGTCGCCTGTGCACCGTCCGCGAGCGACACCAGATGACGGGGTTGTGCGACGCCCGGCTCGTCCATACCGACGGAGAGATGGATCAGCTCGATCGGCCGCTCGAGGATCGCACCGCGGTCGAGCAAGACGACCAGGCCGTCGTCCAAACCCGCCGTGTTCAAAGCCGCGAACAAGGGCTGGCTCTCGCCTGCTACGCCGTTGAGGCGCTCGCGCAGGGCATCGGGATCGCTGGCCAACAGGGCCCGCAGACCGGTTACGCGAACGCCGCGCGGCAGATCGCCGAGAGCCGACAGCGAAGGCGTGTAACGTCCGTTCACCATGACCGCGCGATGGCTGTCCAACTCGGGGATCAACAGCTCCTCGATGTCGTCCAGCTGCAGCGCGGTGACCTCGTCCTCGACCCGAGCGAACCCCTGCTCGATCAGTCGCTTCAGACTGGTGTAGCGCCACGCTTCCTGCTTGGTGCCCGGCACGCCTTGCTTACGCACTTGGTCCAGGGCGCTGCGCCGCTGCGCCTCGAGCCAATCAAGCCCGGCGCCGGCCTCGCCGTCCGCGCGCGCGGAGAGCCAGGTGTCGAAGCTGGTGGGCGCAGCGCCGTTCATGCCGCCTGCTCCTGCTCGAGGATCCAGCCGTATCCCTTCTCTTCGAGCTCCAGCGCAAGCTCCTTACCGCCCGAGCGGATGATCCGGCCTTTTGCCAGAACATGGACATGATCGGGCTCGATGTAGTCGAGCAGACGCTGATAGTGGGTGACCACGATCATGGAACGCTCCGAACTGCGCAACGCATTCACGCCGTCTGCGACGACGCGCAAGGCGTCGATGTCGAGCCCGGAATCGGTCTCGTCGAGGATCGCGAGCTTGGGTTCGAGCAGCGCCATCTGGAAGATCTCGTTGCGCTTCTTCTCGCCGCCCGAGAATCCCGCGTTGACCGCGCGCTTCAAGAGAGAGTCGTTCAGATGCAGGATCTTGAGCTTCTCCTTGATCAAGCGCAGAAACGAGACCGCGTCCAACTCGCTCTCGCCGCGGGCCTTGCGGATGCTGTTCAGCGCCGCCTTCAGGAAATAGGTGTTGTTGACGCCCGGCAGCTCAACCGGATACTGGAACGCCAGGAAGACGCCCAGGTGCGCGCGCTCCTCGGGCTCGAGCGCGAGCAGATCCTGCCCTTCGAAGGTGACGGAGCCGGACGTGACCTCGTAACCCTCGCGTCCGGACAGGACATGCGAGAAGGTGCTCTTGCCCGAGCCGTTCGGACCCATGATGGCGTGGATCTCACCGGGACCGACCTCCAGATCCAGGCCCGTCAGGATCTCGTTTTCACCCACTTTGGCCCGCAGGCCCTTGACAGACAACATCATTCTCTCCTGATCGATCGCGTCCGGCGTAACCCGCTCGATCCTGTGTTTGGATCAACCTGAAAGCCGGCCGATCAACGTCTGAGCTGACGCGATCGGTATGATTAATTTCGTTTTAAAAACTTGAACCGCGTCGCGTGGACGGCGTTGATTGTCGCGACACCGAGGCCATGTGCCGATCTCGCATGAACCTCCAAACGCGGTTCAATGCGGTTCAACCGACCGCGCCTTCCAAACTAATACTCAAGAGCTTCTGGGCCTCCACTGCGAACTCCATCGGCAGCTCGTTGAAGACCTCTTTGCAGAAGCCGTTGACGATCATCGAGACCGCATCTTCCTCGGTGAGTCCACGCGAGCGGCAGTAGAACAACTGGTCGTCGCTAATCTTCGAGGTGGTCGCCTCGTGCTCGAGATTCGCACTCGGGTGCTTGACCTCGATGTACGGAAAGGTATTGGCGCTGCAACGGTCGCCGATCAGCAGGGAGTCGCACTGGGTGTGGTTGCGCGCACCCTCGGCCCGCTGACTGATCCGCACCAGGCCGCGATAGGTTTGTTGACCCTCGCCGGCGGAAATCCCCTTGGAAACAATGGTCGAGCGCGTATTGCGCCCGAGGTGGATCATCTTGGTGCCGGTATCGGCCTGCTGACGGCCCTTGGTGACGGCAACGGAGTAGAACTCGCCGATCGAGTCGTCGCCGCGCAGGATGCAGCTGGGGTATTTCCAGGTGATCGCTGAACCCGTCTCGACCTGGGTCCAGGAGATCTTGGAGCGCGCACCGCGGCAGTCGCCGCGCTTGGTCACGAAGTTGTAGATACCCCCACGGCCTTGGGCGTCGCCCGGGTACCAATTCTGCACCGTCGAGTATTTGATCTCGGCGTCGTCCATGGCGATCAGCTCGACGACCGCGGCGTGGAGCTGGTTCTCGTCGCGCTGGGGCGCTGTGCAGCCCTCGAGATAGCTGACGTAGCTGCCCGCTTCGGCGATGATCAGGGTTCGCTCGAACTGGCCGGTATTGCGCGCGTTGATCCGGAAATAGGTGCTCAGCTCCATCGGGCAACGCACGCCCTTGGGGACATAGACGAAGGTGCCGTCGCTGAAAACCGCGGCGTTGAGTCCCGCGTAGTAGTTGTCGGTGTGCGGAACCACCGAACCCAGGTACTGTTTGATCAGGTCGGGGTGCTCGTGGACGGCCTCTGAGATGGAACAGAAGATGACGCCTGCTTCGGCCAACACAGCTCGAAAGGTCGTCGCGACCGAGACGCTGTCGAACACGGCATCCACGGCGATTCCGGCGAGCGCCTTTTGCTCCTCGATTGGAATGCCGAGCTTCTCGTAGGTTTCGAGCAAGGCCGGATCGATCTCGTCGAGACTCTTGGGCATGTCTTCCGGGCGCTTCGGGGCCGAGAAGTAGGAGATCGACTGAAAATCAATCGGCGGGTAGTGCACGGAGGCCCAGTGCGGCGTCTTCATGGTCAGCCAGTGCCGGTAGGCCTTGAGCCGCAACTCGGTCATGAATTCGGGCTCGCCCTTACGGGCGGAGATGGCGCGCACCACCCCTTCGTCCAGACCGGGCGGCAGGGTGTCGGACTCGATCTCGGTCACGAAACCATGCTCGTACTCGGATCGGACGATATCGTCGACAGCTTGGGTTGAGGTCATCTCTCCTGGCTCCGTTTTCTTGAGCGTTTTACTGGGTATTTACTATACGCCCTTATCGGCGGGTTTCAACATCCCGCGGGACGTCCGGATGACATCGGATCAGTTGGGATCGGATCCTGACGAGACTCATGTCCGAGCGCCGCACCCCGGTTTCAAGGGGTTCTGCGCGGCCGCTCAGATAATGACACGATTATATTCGAATTTTCGCAACGCACTCAGCGTCGGCTTGTTAATGCGAACCGTTCCCATTATTCTTGGCGCCAGGCGGAAAACCGCCAAGACGAGAACCCACATTCGGCCATCAGGAGCCCCAAGCACATGAAACCATCGCGCTACATCATCTCCTTGATTACCCGCGGGATCACCGGCGGGATCGCCGCGGCGCTCCTCTTCGCCGTCCCGCCGAGCGTTGTCGCGGCCGACGAGGAGGTCAACCTCTACTCCGCGCGCAAGGAAGAGCTAATCAAACCCTTGCTGGACCGTTTCACGGAGCAGACCGGCATCAAGGTCAACATGGTTACGGACAAGGCCGAGACCTTGCTCAAGCGCCTGGAGAGCGAGGGGATCAACTCCCCCGCCGATCTGCTGGTAACGGTCGATGCCGGCAACCTCTATCGCGCCAAGGAGGCCGGGGTCACTCAGCCGATCGAGAGCCAGGTGCTGATCGAGGCGATCCCGGAAGTTTACCGTGATCCGGAAGGACATTGGTTCGGTCTGTCCTTGCGTGCGCGTCCGATCCTCTATGTCGAGGGCAAGGTCGATCCGACCAACCTCTCGACCTACGAGGCCCTGGCCGACCCCGCCTGGAAGGGTCGCATCTGCATCCGCTCCTCGGACAATATCTACAACCAATCCATGGTCGCCTCCATGATCGCGGCCGACGGCGTCGAAGCCACTGAGACCTGGGCGACGGGTCTCGTCGCCAACATGGCACGTCCCCCCAAAGGCGGCGATCGCGATCAGATCGCGGCGGCTGCGGCCGGGCAATGCGACCTCGCCATCGCCAACACCTATTACCTAGCCGGCATGCTGACCTCTGGCGATCAAAGTCAGGTGGACGCCGCGCAGGTCATGCGGGTCTTCTGGCCGAACCAGGACGGGCGCGGCGCCCACGTCAACGTGAGCGGGATCGCCATGACCCATTCCGCGAAGAACAAGGAGGCGGCTACCAAGCTCGCCGAGTTCCTCGTCAGCCCCGAATCCCAAGCCTGGTATGCGGACGTCAACGGAGAGTACCCCGTGCTACCGAGCGCTGAAGTCAGCGAGCTCCTGCAATCCTGGGGCGAGTTCAAGGCCGACGACCTTCAGCTCTCGAAGCTCGGCGAGCTTGGGCCGGATGCGGTGCGCCTGATGGACCGTGCAGGCTGGAAATAGACGGGCGGCCACTCGAGAAGCGATAATGGGGCCTGAAAGGGCCCTCTCGGCGGCCCTCCGCGCAGGGGCAGTCCCTTTCATGAGACGATCGTGAGCACGCATGAGCGCCGAGGGTTGTGGTCGGCAAGCATCGTCGCGATCGCACTCTTGACCGGCCTGCCGGTGCTGGTCATTGTCGGTTTTGTCCTGGTTCCCGCCGGCGATGTCTGGCAGCATCTCGTCGACACGGTCCTCGCCGATTATGTGCTCAACACGCTGCTGTTGATGCTCGGAGTCGCCGTCGGAACCCTGATCGGCGGCGTCGGCACGGCCTGGCTGACCAGCATGTGCCGCTTCCCGGGACGCGGCCTGTTTGAATGGGCGCTGATCCTGCCCATGGCGATGCCTGCCTACATCATCGCCTACACCTACACCGGCATGCTGGATTTCGCCGGACCGGTTCAGACCACGCTCAGGGACTGGACCGGTTGGGGTTTCGGAGACTACTGGTTTCCCGAGATCCGCTCGCTCGAAGGGGCCGCCTTGATGCTGGCGCTGGTCCTTTATCCATACGTCTATTTGCTCAGCCGAGCCGCCTTTCTCAGCCAGTCGCTGTGCGTGCTTGACGTCAGCCGCACGCTCGGCAACGGCCCTTGGCGCACCTTCTTTGCGGTCGCCTTGCCCCTGGCACGGCCGGCCATCGTCGCCGGACTGACCCTGGCCCTGATGGAGACCCTGGCCGATTACGGCACGGTCCAGTATTTCGGCGTCCAAACCTTCACGACCGGGATCTTCCGCACCTGGTTCGGCCTGAACAACGCCGCGGCAGCCGCCCAACTCTCGGCGATGCTGCTCGGCTTCGTTCTGGTCCTGATCACGCTGGAGCGGATCTCGCGCAGCCAGGCCCGTTATCACGACACCAGCCGGCGGCATCAATCGATCCGCCGCTACCACCTGACCGGCTGGCGCGCCGTCGCGGCCGCCGTCTTTTGCCTGATTCCGCTGATGCTCGGGTTCCTGATCCCCGCCGGGCAGCTCGCCGCCTGGGCACTGACGATCGCCGAGGGCGCTTACGACGCAGCCTTCTGGCGGCTGGTGCGCAACAGCCTCGAGCTCGCGGCAATCGCCGCACTGATCGCCTTGCTGCTGGCCCTGGTGCTGGGCTACGGCAAACGTCTGCATCCGACGCGTGTGGTGACCGGAGCCGTCAAGGTCGCCGGTCTGGGTTATGCCGTGCCCGGCACCGTCATCGCCATCGGCGTGATCATCCCCTTCGCCTGGTTCGACAACACCCTGGACGCCTGGATGCGCCAAACCTTCGATGTCTCGACCGGTCTGTTGTTGAGCGGGACCCTGGCTGCCCTGGTCTTCGCCTACCTGACACGCTTTCTGGCCGTCGCGCTGCAGACGGTCGAGGCCGGGCTCGGGCGCATCCGACCGTCGATGGACGAGGCCGGTCGCGCCATGGGCTATCGGCCGGGGCAGGTGTTGCGGCATATCCACATCCCGATGCTCAGGGGCAGCCTGCTCACCGCGGTGCTCTTGGTCTTCGTCGATGTGCTCAAAGAGCTACCGGCGACCCTGATCCTGCGACCCTTCAATTTCAACACTCTCGCGGTGCGTGCCTACGAGCTGGCCTCCGACGAGCGCCTGGCTGACACCGCGCCTGCCGCACTGACCATCGTGCTTGCAGGCTTGGTTCCGGTTATCCTGCTGAGCCGTTCCATCACCAAGTCCCGCAATGCCGACACAGCTTGAGGTCAGAGACGTCAGCGTCGCCTATGGCGATACCACGATCGTGCGCGATGTATCCTTCGTCCTCGAGCAAGGCATCATCGGGTGTCTGCTCGGGCCGAGCGGCTGCGGCAAGACGACCCTGCTGCGTGCCATCGCCGGGTTCGAGCCCGTCAGCCGCGGCGAGGTCCTGTTGCACGGGCGTCGCGTCTCGGTGCCCGGCGACACCCTTCCCCCGGAGCAACGGCGGGTCGGCATGGTCTTTCAGGACTTCGCCCTGTTCCCGCACCTTACGGTTGCACGCAACGTTGCGTTCGGGCTGCGCGGACTCAAACGTGCCGAGCGCGCGCATCGGGTTGCCGAGCTTCTCGATCTGGTGGACCTGCGCCAAGCGGCATCCCAATATCCGCACGAGCTCTCCGGAGGGATGCAGCAGCGGGTCGCCCTCGCCCGCGCCATGGCGCCGCGCCCCGACATCCTCTTGCTCGACGAACCCTTTTCCAGCATGGACGCGGAGCTGCGCGAGCAGCTTGCACGCGAGGTGCGGGATCTACTCAGACGCGAGGGCGTGACGGCGATCCTGGTCACGCATGACCAACTCGAGGCCTTCGCCATGGCCGATCAAATCGGGGTCATCGCGAACGGGAGCATTCGACAATGGGGAACCGGATTCGGGCTCTACCATGAGCCGGCGGACCGCTTTGTCGCCGATTTCATCGGCCAAGGCGTGTTGCTTCCGGCCGTCGTGGTGGACGAGACACGCGTGAAGACGGAGCTCGGGCGCGTCGCCGGAAGCAAGCCGCACGGTCTGGAACCTGGAACGGCGGCGGAGGTGCTGATCCGACCCGACGACATGCTCTACGACGAGACCAGCCCGAGACGCGCGGTCGTGGTCGAACGCGCGTTTCGCGGTGCCGAGTATCTCTATCAGCTCAGGTTGGCGAGCGGAACGGTGGTGCTCTGCTTGGTCCCGAGCCACCATCAACATGCCGTCGGGGATGACATCGGGATCCGACTCGAAGCGGATCATCTCGTGGTCTTTCCCTGCGCCTGCGCCGAGCCGGTTGCGCCGGAAGACGCTGCAATCGGCAGCGGGCTTCCGGCGTGCAGCTAATCCGCAGATGGGGCCGGATCCCGGCGATGCGGGAACCCTTGTGCTCAGCCGCTTCGGCCGGTCTTCTTGGCCTTCTTCTCGGCCCGCTTCTCCTTCATGTTCTTCAGCGGCTGCTTCTTGGCTTCCTTCTTTTTGTCTTCGCCTTTGCTCATCTGTGTCTCTCCACGGCCCGTCGTCGATCGATCGGTTGATCGGTCGGGTCGATCGAATGGTTTGGTCGGATGGGCCCTGTACCGGCCCGGCTCTGCCCGATGATCGTCGGCGTTCAATCCTCGAATCGGCAGGAGGTTATCATGCCACAAGCCCCCCGTAAGGCCAGTGCCCCGCTTACCGAGATCCCGACGGCGATGCGCAATCTCATCGCCGGTTATCTGGCCGTATCGGTCGGTGCGATCGCCCTGCTGTTGTTCGGCGGCGATCCATCGTCCGGAATATTTCTCGTCCTCTTTGCGCTACCATGGAGCCTGTTCGTAAGCCAGGTCAGCGGCCTGCTGGGAATCGACTCCGCCGCACTCAACCTTGCCTTGCTTGCAATCGGCGTCGGCATCAACGGTGCGCTACTCTATCTACTCGGTCGCCGCTTGCGCAGACGACAATGCCCTTCCTGATCAACTCGAGACCATCGATGGCACCCTGGATCTTTTTCGCGCGCGCTCCGCGCCTTTTGATCGGCGTCTTGGCGATAGTTGCCACGGCCGCATGCACCAATCACCTGCAGGAAAGAAATGTCATTCCGCCCACCGATCCGCAAGCACAGGCTTGCGTGGCGAGCTGCGACCTGAGCCGAAGCCAGTGCGAGCAGCGCCAGCGGGTGCGCGAAGACGAGTGTCGGATGCACTACGAGCGACTGTCGGCGGATCACGAGACCTGTCTCGCCACCCCGGGGGCGCTCTGCATCAAGCCCGACACCTGCCCGGCTGCGGAGATGACGATCTGCGCGATTCAATACGAGGAATGCATCGTCGGTTGCGGCGGCACCATCGAGACACGGTTCTCGATGCCCCGCGCGCCGGGGACCTGATCGCAGGCGATCGGATCCGCTTCGAGACGGCGGACGCGATGCTGCGGCCCGCGTGTGTCAGCGAGCCGTCTGCTTGGAGATCCCCTCCAGGTCGACCCCATCGGGCGCCCGGATCACTGTTTCGCACCGATCCCTGTCGAGTCCACCGCGTTCGAGGGAATCGCGTATACAGCATGATTTTTGCTTTCTTTTTCTCGTTACCCCTAAATCAGCCTTGAGGATAGACAATGAACGACACCAATGTGACCTGGCATGAGCATCAGGTCTCTCGCGAAGATCGCGAAGCGATGAAGGGTCACAAGGGCTGCGTGCTCTGGTTCACCGGGCTCAGCGGCTCGGGTAAGAGCACGATCGCCAATACGCTGGACCATCGGCTCCACCAGCAGGGCATCCACAGTGCTGTGTTGGACGGCGATAATGTTCGCCATGCCCTCAACGCCGGTCCCGGGATGCTCCGCGAGATTCACGGCGAGGATTTCGCTCAGCGTTTCGGCCTTGGATTCTCCGCAATGGATCGTGAGGAGAACATTCGCCGAATCGGTGCGGTCGCACACCTCTTTGCACAAGCCGGGGTCATCGCCCTGACCGCCTTCATCAGCCCCTATCGTGCGGACCGTGAACGGGTCCGGCGCGCCATGCCGGAAGGCGACTTCATCGAGGTCTTCGTCGACACGCCCATCGAGATCTGCGAGACACGCGACCCCAAGGGGCTTTACAAAAAGGCACGTGCCGGGGAGATCAAAGGCTTCACCGGGATCGACGATCCCTATGAAGAACCGACCGCAGCGGAGCTGCAGCTTCATGCCGGCCAGAACCCGCCTGATGTCCTGGCCGACGAGGTGATCGCCTACCTGCGCTCGAGCGGGATCATCCTGCCGAGATCCTAACGCCGCGGGCCGCAATGCAAACCGATTCGAGACATCGAACAACGCCATAATCGTAGGATGGGTAGAGCGCAGCGAAACCCATCCTCCCCGCGCCGATGTCGCTCGCAGGAAGCACGTCATGTCGTGACATGGATGTCGCTGCGCCGCTTGGCCAAGGGAGGCGTTGCAGCTTGGAGGATGGGTTTCGCTGCGCTCTACCCATCCTACCTTTTAGGGTGCCTCAGTGATCAACCCTTCTCCAGCAGGCTCCGGAGATCGATGATCGCCGCGTTCGCACGCGAGATATAGGACGCCATCACGAGGGAATGATTCCCCATTGGACCGAATCCGGTGCCGTTCAGGATAACCGGGCTCCAGATCGAATTTTGGGTATTCTCAAGCTCTCGGATGATCTGCCGGAGAGAGACCAGCGCATTCTTATCGTCCAGCACCTTCTCGAAGTCGATCGACAGGGCTTCAAGGCTGTGAAGCAAGGCCCAGGTGTAGCCGCGCGCCTCGAAGAAAACGTCGTCGATCTCCATCCACGGCGTCCTGTTTTCGCGCTCGCCGACGGCCGGGTTTGCCTGCCGCGCGCTTGGGTCACCCGCAAGTGACGTATCCAAATGGGCCTGCCCGACGGCGTAGGAGAGGCGTTGCGCCAGGCTGCCCAGACGTTTTTCCGCCACGGCAAGATAGGATCTCAGATTGTCGGATCGCGCGAAAAACTGCCCGTCAGAGGCGTTGTCGTCCCTAAGGCGTTCGAAATATCGGTACATGGCAGCAATGCCGGTGCGATATTCGGACTCCGTCGACGGAAGGATCCATGACTCGGAATCGTAGCTGAACTGTGGCTCGGCCACCTGAAGATCCTTGTCCTCAACCGATTGGGTCTGGGAGCGGGAGAACTCGTTGCGCATCGCTCGCGAAAGGTCCCGCAGCTCGGTAAGGGCACCGAACTCCCAATTCGGAATATTGTCGAGGAAGACGCCCGGAGGGGTCATATCGTTGCTCAGATAGCCGCCGGGTTTATCCAGGAGCGTTTCCGCGATACCGATGGCAGCGGCGGTTGTGTAGCTGCCGGTCACGAGTCGCGCCGAATCGCTCCCGTTGCCGCCAGCCAAGCTCGCTGCCTTTTCCCGGATATCGAAGGTCGCCGGCGAGCGAGACCAGAAGATCGCGAGGATTGTGATCACCAAAAGGTAGGTGACAACGAACAGCCCTGCTGTCCACCAGAGTCCCTTCTCGCGCCAGGTCCGCGGATCGTACAGCTTGACGACTTCGGTCACCGACTTCGGCAGGTGCGGCTTCTCCATTACATTCTCCGTGTTGTCTCGAGCTTATGCATTCGCGGGCCTGCGATGACGCTCGGGAACCGCGAATCGATTTCGGCCTTGGGGCCGCGCCGATGCTTGCCTGTCGCCGAAGGCCCGCATCGGCCCATCGAGCTGGGCCGATGCGGAAACCTCGACCTAACGCATGGGAGTGAAGGGATTCATCCAACGCGGTATGGGTTGGACAACAGGCGATGTTGGAGCCACCTCCGTGACCGGAGCAGGCACAGCCGGCACGATAGCGGCCGGTGCCGGGGTCGGAGCCGGTGCCTCTGCCGCGACGGGTGCCTCTGCCGCGACGGGTGCCTCTGCCGGAGCAGGTGCCTCTGCCGGAGCAGGTGCCGCTACCGGAGCAGGTGCCTCCGTCGGAACGGGCGGTGGTGCCGACGTGACGGGCGGATCGCTCGGCACCGACGCCGAATCGGAGGACCCAGACGTCGCGGCCGGCGGCGCCTCGACGACCTCCGCCTCGATCATGTGCGCTTCGGCCGATGCCGGATCCGTCGCCGGAGGCTCGGAAACGGGCTCCGCGGCCATCGGCATGACGGCCACCGGCACCTCGATGAGGGAGTCCGGGGTCGTAGGCACGGGATCCGCAGGCGCAGCCGGCTCCTCGGGCATGCTCTCCGCGACGGCAGACTCCTCCACGGGCGCAGCTGTTGGCGGGCCCGAGACGACCGGAGCAGGCGCATCGGGAAGTGCCGGGAGCGTCGGATGCGCTAGGGAAGGCGCTGCCGCAGGGCTCGGCGGAGCCGTCGTCTTCGAACCCGGGAGGGGCGCGAAATGCGGCATCCGGTACTCTTGCTGCGGGCGGACCGCCGGAGGCGCGGGCGTCACCTGGGCCGGCTCTGCGGAGCCCTCGGCAACCGGCTCGGCAACGGGCGTAGACTCTTCGGCCTCGACCTCAAGGACTGTTGCGACCTCGACCTCGGGTTCGGAAGCCGGCTCGACCGCACCGGAGTCCACCTCCGGTACGGATTCGGGCGCCGACGCAGGGGCTACCGGCAAAGGCGCAAAATGGCTGGCGCCGACTGCCTCCGACCGAGCGATCTCGGGCTCCGGGGCCGCCTCCTCAGCAGGAACGGGTTCTGCCGGCTCGGGCGCAGTTGCAGGCTCGGCGGCGCTCACCGCGGGGGCAGGCTCGGCTGCCGACGGCGGCGATGCCGTCAGGGCCACGGTCCCGATCGGGGCAATATTGGATGCCACTTGAACGGGGGAAAGCGGCGCGGGTTCCTCGAAAGGGTCTGCAAGCGTGACGTACAGGGTTCCGACAACAGTCACGACGGCCACGGTCCAGACGGACGTCTTACCGATATCGATAGTCGCCAGTTTTGCTCGTGCTTGTGCGAGCGTGGCCACGACCTCTTTCATCAGGTTGATCCTCGTGTGGGACGGTTAAAAATGGATTTGGTCATAAAACCTGCTTAGGCTGCCTGAATAGACGCGCGGGTTCAAGGGACAACCACAATCGAGCGGCGATTCCTCGCTTGTCGGCGATGTCGTCCGGCCAATCGCCGAGCGAAGGTCGCGCGTTCGAGGACTTTGATCCACCAGCGACGCAGCGGCCCTTTCCTGCAGTCGATCGCCGCACGCGACGCCGAGCTCGACTGCCGCAGGCCGGGCGCCCCCGGTATACTGCTGCGGATGATGCCGTCCCGCCAGGACACCCGCACCGGCTCACGCGCCGGATCCGAAGATCGGTGACCCGGTCTCAAGCTCACACCAAATCAATGAAGGCTGCGGCCACCCGTGATCCCTATGGCAACCAACCCTCTCTTAGGTGCCGGATACCTGCTCGAAGGCATCCGGCTGATCGCCCGGCCCGGGTTGCGGCGATTCGTCGTGATCCCGCTGGCGGTGAATATCCTGATCTTCTCGGCGGCCATCGCACAGGGTGTGCGGATGTTCGAGCAACTCCTCGCCGCCCTCGACGTGCGTCTTCCGAGCTGGCTCGGCTGGCTGGATTGGATCCTTTGGCCCTTGTTTGTCCTGGTCCTGCTCGCCGTGGTCTTCAACCTCTTTGCCTTGGTGGCCAACCTGATAGCGTCGCCTTTCAACAGCCTCTTGGCCGAAAAGGTCGAGCGGATGCTCACCGGACGCCCGCTCGATCAGGGCAGCACGCTCATGAGCGTCATCGCGGACACCGTGCCGACACTCATCGACGAGATGAAAAAAATCATTTATGCCCTCATCCTCGCAATTCCTTTTTTGCTTCTGCTGCTCGTCCCCGTCGTCGGACAATTTCTCTGGCTTCTCTACGTTGCCTGGATCCTCGCTGTTCAGTATTCGGATTATCCAATGGGAAACCACGGGATGAAGTTTCGGGAGATGCGTCGGCGTCTCGGTCGCCACCGCGGGATGAGCCTTGGTTTCGGGGCTTCCGCGGCCATGCTGAGCATGGTGCCCTTGGTCAATTTCATCCTGATGCCGAGCGCCGTTGCGGGCGCCACCGCCATGTGGGTTCGCGAGCTGAAGGGCGCGAGCCGTTACCAAGGTGCGACCCAGTCCCGCGTTGCGACACGCTGCGTCCTGCTCGAGATCGACCACCTCTCGGGCCGGATCGGCGGCGAAGTGCTGGCCGGACCATATGCAGGGAGATCCCTCGATCAGGTGCCGACGGAGGATCTCGTCGAGATGCTCAATGGCTGCTACGCGAGCGACCCCGAGTCGGCCGAGGCGCTTGAGGTTTACCTCGATCGCGAGCGCGGACGCAAGACCCCGGAGGCACCGCACCGACGACACGCCGAGGCGCCGCGCGCACCGATCGAGCGCATGCCACCGGAGGAGGCCCGCGCCATCCTCGGGATCGGCCCGGACGCCGATCCGCAGGAGGTTCGCGACGCGCACCGGCGCCTGATCCAGCGACTGCATCCTGACCGGGGCGGCTCGGACTATCTGGCCTCCAAGATCAATGAGGCGAAACAGGTCCTGTTGGATTAAACCGCACCGACTCCAACAGTCGTCAAGTCGGCCGAGGCCGATCCGATCCGACCCGATCAAAAAACATCGCATACCGCGCTGGGCGCGGTTTAAGGCGATTTCCGGGAATGAGCATCCCGGCCGTGCATGCCTCCAATGGTTACCGGGCGACTAAAGTCGCCCCTACATGTTGGTCGATGCATTCCCGGAAATTACCTAACCCCATCGTCGAGTGCTTCGGATCGGGTGTTTTGCCGGACCCCGGATCCGGTGTACCAACGACCCGAAGCCACGTCAACGGCGTTTCCACTGCTAGAGGCACAGCTCGCCCATGTTCGTCCGAATCCTGCTTGTGTTGATGGTGCTGGCCGCAGTGATCGGCGCCCTCGCCTACATGAAATATCGCCAGATCCAGTCCGAGAGTGCGATGTTCTCGCAACCCATGCCGGCACCGACGGTGACCGCCGTGACGGTCGAGACGACGGCCTGGGAGCCGACCCTGGAGGCGGTCGGCACCCTGCAGGCGATCCAGGGCGTGGAGGTGAACAACGAGGTCGCCGGACAGGTGACGGCGATCGCGTTCGAATCGGGCGCGATGGTCAAGAAAGGGGACATCCTCGTCAGGCTGGCCGATGAGGTCGATCGCGCCGACCTGGAGGGATTGCAGGCCGCGGAGCGCCTCGCGCAGATCAAGGTCGACCGCAATCGCTCGCTGCTCAAGGACCGTGCCGTCGCCCAAGGCGACTTCGACGAGATCAGCGCGCAGCTCGATCAGGCCCGCGCGCAGGTGAAGGCTAAACAGGCGACGATCGAGAAGAAGACGATCCGCGCGCCATTCGACGGACAACTGGGCATCCGTCGGATCGACCTCGGGCAGTTCCTTGCCGAAGGTTCCTCGATCGTCCCGCTTCAGACCCTGGATCCCGTGTATGTCGACTACGCCCTGCCCGAACGTCACCTGGGGCTTCTGCAGGTCGGGCAACAGGTGCAGGTGCGCGTCTCCGCGCACCCGGACCGGATCTTCGACGGGATCATCCAGGTCATCAGCCCGGGAATCGACCAGGGCACGCGCAACGTCCGGGTCCGTGCGGGCCTGAGCAATCCGGACCTGGCGCTCCGCCCCGGCATGTTTGCACGGGCGGCGACACTCTTGCCGCGCGAGGACGCCGTGCTGACCATCCCGCGTGAAGCCATCGCCTTCAATACATACGGCGACGCGGTCTTCGTCATCCGGGAGGAGGACGGCAAGACGCTCGTCGAGCGCCGCCAAGTGCGCACCGGCGCGGTACGCGGAAACGAGATCGCGGTGCTGGATGGACTTGCCGAGGGCGACCGTGTCGTCTTGTCCGGCCAAGTCAAACTCAACAACGCTCAAGAGGTCCGGATCGTCGATGCAGTGGGCGAGGCGCCCGCGGCCGGGACATCCGAGCTCGAGCCCGCGCCTGAATCCGAGCCGCCCGAATCCGATCGGGATCCCGAGGACACGGCGACATGAAGTTCACCGACATCTTCGTCCACCGCCCGGTCCTGGCCACCGTCGTCAGCCTCTTGATCTTCATCCTCGGCATTCGCGCCTTCCTCGACCTGGAGATCCGTCAGTACCCGGCAACCCAAAACACCGTCGTCACCATCACCACGGCCTACCCGGGCGCCAGCAGCGACCTTGTGCAGGGCTTCATCACCACGCCGCTGCAGCAGGCGGTGGCCGAAGCCAACGGGATCGAGTATCTGGTCGGCACCAGCACGGCAGGGGTGTCGGTCATCGAGGCAAACATGCGCCTCAACTATAACCCCAACGCGGCCGTCGCCGAGATCCAGGCGAAGGTCGCCAGCCGTTTGAACGTCCTGCCCGAAGCCGCGCAGAACCCGGTGATCGACTCCACGACCGGCGACTCGACCGCACTCATGTATCTCGCCTTCTACAGCGAGGAGATGACGCTGCCGCAGATCACGGACTACCTGATCCGGGTCGTGCAGCCTCAGCTGCAGGCGCTCGAAGGCATCGCCAAGGCCGAGATCTTCGGCGACCAGACCTTTGCGATGCGGATCTGGCTCGACCCCGCACGCATGGCCTCGCTGGGTGTCAGCGGCGACGAGGTCGCCCGTGTGCTCGCCGAGAACAACTATCTCGCCGGCATCGGGCGGCTGCGCGGGGATCAGGTCCAGATCGATGTGTCGGCCACCACCGACGTCAGTCGCGTCGAGGACTTCCAACGCCTGGTCGTGCGCGCCCAAGACGACACCCTGATCCGTCTCGACGACATCGCCGAGGTCGAGATGGGTGCCAAGACCTATGATTCCGCTACGCTTTACAAGGGCATCCCGGCCATCTTCATCGGCATCGAGCCCGCACCAGGCTCCAATCCGCTCGACGTCGCCGCTCGGGTGCAAGACCTGATGCCCGAGCTCGAGACCCAGTTCCCGGAAGGGCTGAAGGCGTTCGTGCCCTACGACGCCAGCGAGTTCATCCAGGACTCCATCACGGAGGTCTTCAAGACGCTCGCCGAAGCCGTGCTGATCGTGCTGCTCGTCATCTTTCTGTCGCTCGGCTCGGTCCGTGCCGCCCTCGTCCCCTCGGTCGCCGTTCCGCTCTCGATCGTCGGGGCCGGGTTCCTTATGCTGCTCCTGGGTTTCTCGATCAACCTATTAACATTGCTGGCGATGATTTTGGCCATCGGGATTGTCGTCGACGACGCCATCATCGTGGTGGAGAACGTGCACCGACACATCGAGATGGGCAAAAGCGGAACCCAGGCGGCCATCGACGGCGCGCGCGAGCTGGCGATGCCCATCATTGCCATGACCCTGACGCTGGCTGCCGTCTATGCACCCATCGGATTCATGGGCGGGCTGGTCGGCTCCCTCTTCACCGAGTTCGCCTTCACACTCGCCGGCGCCGTGGTGGTCTCGGGCGTCGTGGCCCTCACACTCTCGCCGATGCTCGCCGGGCGTGTCCTGCACGCGGGCAGCGAGCAAGGCCGTTTCGAGCAAGGCGTGGAGCATGCTTTTACCAATCTTGCACAGGGTTATCGGCGCCTACTGCACCGCTGGCTTGAGTATCCGGGCGTCACGCTGTTGGTCGCCGTCGTTATCTTGGGCGCCATCTACGGAATGTACTCGATGACCAAAAAGGAGCTGGCCCCGACCGAGGACCAGAGCATCCTCTTCTTTATGGGCACCACGCCCCAGACCGCGACCGTCGATCTCAATCTGCGTTATATCGACGAGATGCTGCCGATCTTCGAATCCTTTCCCGAATACAAGGAGAGCTTCATCATCGCCGGCATGGGCGGGGACCAGAGCATGACCTTCGGCGGCTTCAAGATGTCACCGCCCTCGGAGCGCGAGCGTGGCCAGATGGAGCTCCAGCCGCAGCTCCAAGGCATGCTCGGCGAGATCACCGGGATGCAGACCGTCGTCTTCCCGCGGCCAAGTCTGCCGACACCGGGCAACGGGATTCCGGTCGAGTTCGTCGTGTTGTCGGATCGCCCCGTCGCCGAGCTCGACGGCCTCGCGGATCAACTGCTCGGCAAGGCGATGGCCAGCGGCAACTTCATGTTTCTGAGCAAGGACATCAAGTACGAGCGACCACGCACCGTCTTGGAGATCGATCGCGACCTCGCCGGTGATTTAGGGATCAGCATGGCCGATCTCGGCCGCAGCCTCTCGGTGATGCTGAATGAGGACTATGTGAACTGGTTCAGCCTGGAAGGCCGCAGCTATCAGGTGATTCCTCAGGTCGCACAGCGTTTCCGCAACGATATCGGCGAGTTGCAGGATTTCTATGTGCGCAACGCCGCGGGCGACCTGATCCCGCTTTCGGCGCTGGTCGAGATCCGCAACGAGGTCGAGCCCTCCAAACGCGTCCAGTTCCAGCAGCTCAACGCCATCACGCTCTCGGGCGTCATGACGCCCGGCGTGCCCTTGGGTGCCGCCCTTGCCTATCTGGAGCAAGAGGCATCCGCACTCTTCCCGCGCGGCGTGCGCTGGGACTACAAGGGCGAGTCGCGCCAGTTCAAGACCGAGGGCGCCGCACTCGAGGTCACCTTCTTCCTCTCGCTCCTGATCATCTATCTGGTGCTGGCCGCCCAGTTCGAGAGCTGGCGCGACCCCTTTATCATCCTTATGTCGGTGCCGCTCACCATCGCCGGCGCCCTCGCTTTCCTCTTTCTCGGCTTCGCGAGCGTCAACATCTATACCCAGGTCGGGCTCATCACACTCATCGGTCTGATCGCCAAGAACGGCATCCTGATCGTGGAGTTCTCCAACCAGTTGCGCATGCGCGAGGGTCTTTCCAAACGCGACGCGGTCGAGCAGGCCTCGGCGATCCGGCTGCGCCCGATCCTAATGACCACGGTCGCCATGCTGGTCGCCATGATCCCGCTCCTCACCGCGACCGGTCCCGGAGCGGTCAGCCGCTTCGACATCGGGTTGGTGATCGTCACGGGGCTGGGCATCGGCACGCTCTTCACACTCTTCGTGGTGCCGGCCTTCTATATGCTGCTCTCGCCGGATCGGCATCGGACCCTCGGCGTCGTCCGTCCCGAGATCGATGCGGCCGAGTCCCGGTCGTAGAGACTCCCTTCAGCCGGACATCATGCGCTTCGACGCCGTCGATCACCTCGCCCAAGCGCGCGCGCCCTTGGGATGACCATCGGCGCGGATAACGACCGCAGCGGCAATCTCCGGTTTCGGCTCGACAACCACCAGCGATGCACCGAGCAAGGGACCCGCGACCGTTTTGCGCACTGGTTTCAGGCGATGCTCGCCGCCGGCCGAGCAGTTGCCATTCGGGTATTTCAGCGATGCCAGGGCAGTAGAGACGGCCGCGCTCCCGTCATGGCGAGGATCACCTCCCGCGCCTCCCGCGCTGTCGCCCACCAACGCCCGGGCGGTGGCCCATTCGACTCCCTGCAATTTCGCATAGACGGCCACGATGGCGACCTGTCGGTGCGCGGCGTTGACACCCGCTTGGGTTTTGCACACGATCTGCCGCATCGGCTTTACAAAGACTGATCCGGATAGGGAATACCGAAACGAGGGAGAACGATGTTTAAGATGTCCTGTGCCCACAGTCTCGATACCGACATGTCCGTCGCCGCCGCATCGCTCGCCGACCAAGCATTGGCCGACCTAGACGGGCACTCCCCGCAGGCCGGACTCGTCTTCTCCACCTTCGGTCTCGATCATGCCGAGCTGCTCGCCGGACTCGCGGATCGCTTGCCGGGTTGTTCGCTCCTGGGAGGAAGCTCTTACGGCGAGACTTCGCGCGATGCGGGATATCGACTGGGTTCGTCCCTCTTGATCCTGTTCGCCAGCGACACCGTAGCGATCCGGTCCGGCGTCGTGCGTGATCTCACGGCCGAGGATGAGGCGGCCAACTTCCTGATTGCCGCTCGAGAACTGGAAGCGGTGCGCAATACCCCCGATCCACCCTGCCTATGCCTTCTGTTTCCCGACGGAATGAGCCTGGACGGCGATGCCGTCGTCCGGGTGTTCGGGAGCCTGCTTCCACGGACCAGCCTCTTCGGCGGCGCGACCGCCGAGAACTTTCGCCTGAATGGCACCTGCCAGTTCTTCGAACGCGAGATCTTGCAGCGCTCGGTCCCCTACATCCTCTTCTCCGGCCCGCTTCGCTACAGTTGGGCTGTCACCGAAGGCTTGTCCGCGGGTTGGCGCCCGGTCAGTGCGCGCCTGGACGCCACCTGCGACGGCAACCGCATCAAGACGATCGAGCGCGAGACCGCGTTCGGGTATCTGTCCTCCCGCTATCCACTGGATCACGGCTATTGGTCGCTCATCCATCCGGTCGCGGTCTATCCGGACCCTCAGAGCGAGCAGCACAGCCTACGGGACGTGATTCGTTACGACGACAAATGCGGTTCACTCGAATCACTCCAGGGCTTGCCCTCGACCTGTCAGATTCAATTCACACAACCTGATCCGGACGCCATCCTGCTCGCCGCGCGTCGAAATCTTCAACAAGCGCTGACGCGATACCCCGATCTCGCTTCGCCGGCCGGTGCGCTTTGGTTTTCTTCCGCAAGTCGCGCTCTCGTCTTGAAACAACATCCGGAAAGCGAGTATCGCAAAGCGACCGAACTGCTCACTCCGAGCCTTGCGATCGCAGGTTTTTATACGTATGGCGAGATCGCACCCGCGGGACCCTGTTGCGAGCCTGCTTATCACAACTGTAGTCTGATGATCCTCTTGCTCGGCGAAGAACCACGGCCGTCTAAGGGCGTGTTCGCGTCTCAAGAAGCCATTTCGGAGGCGAACCTGCTGCAGGAGAACAAGCGCCTCACCGAAACCCTCAAGGCGACCGATGCGCGCTTGGAGCGCACCCTCGCCGCCCTGGATGACTGTCACGTCTTGGAGCGTCTCGACACCCATTGTCGAACCGAGCAAAGCCTATTCTACAGGGCGCGGGCGTTGGATCTGCTGTGTCAGTTGTTGGACACCCGCTTCGAGGACGTCCGACGCCTCGCATTCAAGGGGAGTCGACCGCGTCTCAACAGAAGCGGGCTGGCACGGCTGATCGACGCGCAGCATCGACGCCGTTACGAGGAGCCGTTTCCGTTGTCGATTGCGCATCTAGCCCGACTCTTGAGTCCCGTCGAGAACACCGGAGACTGAGCAAGCCGGCAAAGGTCGGTTGGGACGAGCAGTACTTGGAGAAGCCCCTGTTTAAGCGGCCACAAACCGCAGGCCAGAAGATTCCATCGATTCATCCGAATATTAGTCGCGGTTGATGCGATTGCCCTGCCCGAAAACACTCGCGGCCAGGAGACTCATTCGCGATATCCCATGATAAAAAAACCTTAATAAAAAAGAAAATTCATGGATTTGCGCCATGGTTATTGGCGAACCCTTGGCTGGAATTTTTTTTGCGATGAAAAAGTCGGCGCGAACCCCGAGAGCTTAGACTGAAGCCGGTCGTGCCCTAACCCACAGGATGGAGTAGACATTTGATTTTTTCATCAAAGTCTTACGTCAGATCCATCCTGCGAATCAGGGCACTATCGACTGAAGCATCCATGCACCGCCATCATTAAATTCTACCGAGGATCGAGTATGAATAAGACCGGACGCTTTAAATCGAACTTGCGAGTTTTCCTCCTTATTGTTTTTTGCTTTGTCGGCATTGGTGTGTCAGACTGGAATCATGCCGATCGATCATCGGGAGATCAGAGATTGGTCTCGCCCGGTCAGATCGACATGCCGGGTTCAATTCCATGGTCCGATCTCGGGAACCACGTACTTTCGCAAGGGCTTTTGGTCTTAGCCGACACCCTGAATATCGATGAATGTCCGGCGCATTATGCTGACGATAGTGTAACCCCCGATCGTGTGGTGCTGCAGTGGATTGCCTTCACGTACTATAAATGGAAGGAATACGACCTTGCGAGCGGAAAGACCTGTGTCGTCATGGAGCAGCCGAGCGAGAAAATCTTAACTCTCAACGAGACGGAGATCCTCTTTAGCGCTTCACGCGCCGGACTGAGTGCCATGGATACCGCCGTCGAGTTGGATACCCGTCCGGTCGATCCATGGGATCCTACCCTGTGTTTGCCGCCGATTCCCCAGCCCATCGTCACGCCAAGTGACCTGGAGTCGGATGATGATGGCAAACCCCACCAGGGTGTCAGCTCTCCCGTCAACGATAGTTCAAATGTAGAGCTATCGTGGGAGGATTGCACCCTGGCAGCCGAAACGCCGGAGACCGTCATCGGGACCGACGATCGCCAACGGGTTGGTAGTGGTGCCACAAGCTACCCCTGGAACACGATCAGCTATGCCTCCTTCAAACAAGCGGGCTCGGGTTATCGAGCGACCGCTTTCTTGGTCAGCCCATGGGCGGCTTTGACCAATGGTCATGTCGTTTGGGATCAGGCATCCGGCTCCTGGTCGACCGACATGGTCATCTATGCCGGACAATATGAGAGCGGTGGTAGCGTCGTTCGGCCCTATGGCTCCCGCGCCGCCTACCAATTAGCCACCAATACCGGATACACTGGCGGCTCCACGGATGCACAGTACGACTATGCCACAGTCCGTATTACATCATCCTTTGCAGGAATCGGAACCTTCATGCCGGTCGTCTTCTCCGGCTGGGATATCGACAACAACACCACCACGCTTAATCTGGCTGGATATCCGGGCACGGCACAAGGGGTTTCGACTTTAGATCAATGGTTCGACGCTGACACCAGCTCCTCGCAGACCACCACGACCGTTGCTCGCTACCTCATGGACAGCAGTGGGGGCAACTCGGGCGGACCGGTTTGGATTTTCAGTGGGGGCAATCGTTACGTCGTGGCAATTCACTGCTGCGGCGGGACGACGACCAACGCCGGGCCTCGCTTAGGAAGTCACAACCAAGCACTGATCGAGAGCTGGGTGTCTTGGACGCCGCCCGACAACTACACCTTGACCGTCAATTCCTCCGGGGCCTCGAACGTACCCATCAGCGCCAACCCAAGCACCTACGCCGGCACCACCAACTACACCAAGAGCAACATCGCCTCGGGCACCTCGATCGTGCTGACCGCTCCGGGCACGGCAGGCAGCGCCACCTTCAGCAGTTGGAGCGGCTGTAACTCCACCTCCGGAACCAGTTGCACGGTGTCGATGACGTCCAACAAAACGATCACGGCCAGCTATTCCGATTCCGATTGCTCGGCTCAGACAGCCCTTGCCCGGCAACCCGATCGCAGCGGGATGCTGGATTTACTCTACCAGGTTCGTGATACGGTTCTAGCAGCCTCGCCGGATGGGCAATGGCTTACGGATGCCTACTACAAGCATTCCAGCGAGGTCAGCGCACGGTTGGTCGCAGAACCGAGGCTGGGGTTACAGGCGCTCGGGGTGGTTCGCACGCTCCGCCCAGCACTTGAGCAAGCGGTGGCCGGTCGCAAGCCGCAGCTCAACGTCCGTGAGTCGGCGGCGATCCGTGACTTTGCCCGCGCCCTGCAGAGGGGTGCAAGCCCCGAGCTGGCGGCGGACTTGGAACACTTCCTCTCGATGGACTGGGGAAGCCTCGCGCGCTGAGGCGATTTCCGGGACGACAACGACCACCGTGATCAGCCCGGGCTGACGGGATTGCGCCCGTCAGCCCCGGGTCCGATCGTTTCTGAATGACTTCACCCCGCGCCACGCCACCTGGATGCCCCGGATCGAGATCTGACTCGGGATCCTCGCCGGAAAGGTCATCCGCCGCGGCAACTTCACCTATCAGGTGGATTCACGCACACGGAGCATGGACTTCATCGACGACGTCAACGCCGCCATGGCCAAGCCGCTCAAGTGGACCGATCAAGAAAGCCGTTGGTGGCCTAATGTTTGGAAGTGATCGCCTGGGTCCTCAAGGGTGTTGACGCTCTCGTTTTCGATCACCCGGCGTGAGCAGTGGTCCTCGCGCCGGGCCGCGCCCGGGGGGATCGCCAAGTGACACGCCGCTCCGAATGACGGCTTGCAGCACGTCGCACCGAAGACGCTTCCATCGCGAAAACAGCAGTTTGAATCCGACTCAAAAAAGTTCTTCGCAACCGGTCGGCGAGGCACTAAACTTCCAGGGTTTTAGCCAGACTCGGTGAGGCCGTTTCCGATGTGTGCGCCTTCCCCGTCCTGTGTCGACAACAAGAACGGGAGAAGCCTTGATGAAGCGCGATCGCGTGACGACAGGTTCCGATCCCTCCAACGGAGTGCGCGTCATCATGAAACCAAACATTATTTTCAGCACGTTTTTTGTATGTCTTCTTGCAACCTTTGGTTTCGGGATAGCAGGGGACGATGTCGAAGATGCCATCGAGGTCATGAATCACCCTGTCGAATTGACCGACATGGCGAAACAGGCTGGCGCCCACTGGATGATCCGGGGGGTCGAGGTTGACGGGCTAGGTCTTGCCGACCTTCGACTTGAGCAAGTCGAGGTCTTCGCAGCAGACGCCAAAATTATTATCAACGATGGAATCGGCGAAACCATTCAAGATCCACCCGGAGCTCGTTTTCTGCGCGGGGAGATCGACGGATTACCGGGATCCATCGTGGCGCTAATGCAGGCCGAGGATGGCAACCTCAGCGGATTGATGACGGACGGGAGCGCCGTATGGGAGATCAAACGACCATCGACCGACTCGCCGCTTGAGACGTCGGCGATCGATGCCGACACAGGTGGTCTCGACAAACCATTCGTTTGTGGTCAAGAGAAGCTTCCAGAGGTTCCGGGGGCTTTTGAGCATCTTCCATTAAGTGGCTTACCCGACATCGAGGCGCTCCCTGCCGATCAACTCTATCAAGCGACCATCTCCATTGAAACGGATTATGAGCTGTATGAGCGATTCGGCAGTACATCGGCAACGACAAATTATATCGGTAACTTATTCAACTACATCAGCGGAATTTACGAGGTCGAGTTACAAACACGCCTCGGGCTAGGCAATGTCTACCTGTGGACAACTTCGGCTGATCCCTGGGTGGAAACAGGTAGTACGACATGTCGGTTGTACGAATTCGGGCGGTATTGGCGTAACAACCGCGCGAGTGTTCCTCGCACGCTCGCGCACTTTCTGAGCGGACGTGCACTTGGCGGCGGAGTTGCTTGGCTGGATCAGCTGTGTCAGCCAGCCCGCAGCACCACCCAATCGACCGGTTGCGCGACCGTCGGAAGCGATCTCGTCTACGGCGGCTTCGGAGTCAGTGCAAACCTTAACGGAACCATCGGTACGCCTGGCGCACCGGCTTGGGACGCAGTCGTCGTCGCCCACGAGTTGGGCCATAACTTCAGCTCACCTCATACGCACTGCTACCGCAACATCGGCGGAAGCTCCAACCCGGTAGATGCTTGTTGGAACCAAGAGTCGGGAGCCGGTTGCTGGGCAGGAGCCACAGGTCTTCCCGGCGTCAACGCGCTGAGCGGTGGTACAGCGAGCGGACGGAACGGCACAATCATGAGCTACTGTCATCAGCAATCTGGGGGAATTGCCAACATCGCCGGCACTCTCGGGCTCGGACACCTCTTCGGAGTGAATGCAGCTCGCGTCCCCAACATGATGGCCTCGAGTGTCGCAGCGGTGGCTTCGGCAAACCCAGCCTGTATCCCCGTTGTCAACATTTCGACCAACTTCACCCTCAGCGTCAACTCAAGTGGCACCTCCGGGGTCGCCATCAGCGCCGAACCGAGCACCTACGCCGGCACCACCAACTACACCAAGACCGGTATCGCCTCGGGCACCTCGATCGTGCTGACCGCCCCGAGCACGGCGGGCAGCGCCAATTTCAGCAGTTGGAGCGGCTGCAACTCGACCTCCGGAACCAGTTGCACGGTGTCGATGACGGCCAATAAGACGGTGACCGCTAACTTCAACAACCCGCCGCCCGGCTACGCCTTGACCGTCAACTCCTCCGGGGCCTCGAACGTACCCATCAGCGCCAATCCGAGCACCTACGGCGGCACCACCAACTACACCAAGAGCGGTATCGCATCGGGCACCTCGATCTTGCTGACCGTCCCGAGCACGGCGGGCAGCGCTACCTTCAACAGTTGGAGCGGTTGCAACTCCACCTCCGGGACCAATTGCACGGTGTCGATGACCGTCAACAAGACGGTCACCGCGAACTTCAGCTCATGCCCGGGTCAGACAGCCCTTGCGCGGCAACCCGATCGCAGCCGGATGCTCGATTTACTCTACCAGGTTCGTGATGAGGTTCTAGCGGCCTCGCCGGATGGGCAATGGCTCACCGAGGTTTACTACAAGCACGCCCGCGAGGTCAGCGCCCGCTTAGCCGCGGAGCCACGGCTGGGGCTAAGGGCGCTTGAGCTCGTACGCATGCTGCGCCCCGATTTCGAGCAAGCGGTGGCCGGTCGCAAGCCGCAGCTCAACGTCCGTGAGTCGGCGGCGATCCGTGACTTTGCCCGCGCCCTGCAGAGGGGTGCGAGCCCCGAGCTGGCGGCGGACTTGGAACACTTCCTCTCGATGGACTGGGGAAGCCTCGCGCGCTGAGGCGATTTCCGGGAAGGCAACGACCACCGCGATCAGCCCGGGCTGACGGGATTGCGCCCGTCAGCCCGGGTGCGATCGTTTCTGAATGACTTCACCCCGCGCAGGCCGCCTGGATGCCCCGGATCGAGGTCTGGTTCGGGATCCTCGCCGGATAGGTCATCCGCTGCGGCAACGCTACCTCTCGACCTGATTGACTTACCCGGATCATGGACTTTCTCGACGACGTCAACACCACCATGGCCAAGCCGCTCAATCTGATCTGCATCGCAATCGGCGCCATGCCCGCGCCGCTCCCGGTCGGACTGATCGAGGCCAAGCCGGAAACAGCCGACCCGCTGAGCGGTATGGAGCAAGGCAAGGGTTACGGGGACTGCCGCCGCTTCAGCATCCACTACATTCTCCCACCAACGGCCACCGTTACGGCGAGTTCGACAAGATCAGCGGCCTCACGACTGGCCCGCATGACTTCGATCTCTTCCCTACCCACGCCGAGCTGGTCGAGCGCTATGCCCGCGACACCGGCATCGACCTGAGCGAGCCCGCGGCAAACCTCCTCTTCACGTCCGACAGCCCGGCATACGCCGAGACCCCCCGTCACTATCAGAGCGCCGCCATCCGCGCCGTCATCGCCAAGATCCTGCACTGCGAGCGCGATGGCCTCCCCGCACGCGTCCTCTTGGTGCTGGCCACCGGATCCGGCAAGACCGTTGTCGCCGCCAATCTGCTGTACCGTCTAAATCAGGCCGGGCGCCTCACCAAGCCAGCGCTCTTTCTCTGCGATCGCGACGAGCTCCGCCAGCAGGCCCTCGGCAAGCTGCGCAATGTCTTCAAGGACGCCGCGCGGATCGTCACCTCCGATCGCGGCGAGAACAGCGCCCGCAACGCCCGGATCCAGATCGCGACCTATCAGACGCTCGGGTTCGACGACGACGCCAAGGATGTCGCCAGATTCCTGACCCGACACTATCCGGAGCCCAACAGCTTCAGCGTCATCATCATCGACGAATGTCATCGCTCCGCTTGGAACCGCTGGCGCGTGGTCCTGGAACGCAACCCGGACGCCATCCAGATCGGGCTCACCGCCACCCCGCGCCAGTTGCGCGAGCCCAAGCGCCAACGCCGCGAGGATCAAGCAGCTTTGCGCGAACGGTGGTCCGGAGCAGAAGGTTATCGTCTTCTGCACCCGCGACCTGCACGCCGACCGCGTCGCCATGCAACTCAACAACCGCTATGCCGAGTGGTGCAAGGCGCACGAACAGACCCCCAAGGACCGCTATGCCATCAAATGCACCGAGCAAGGCGGGTCCGAGCTGATCGAGACCTTCCGCGGCTCGGGTCAGCGCTGTTTCATCGCCTGCACCGTCGATCTGCTCGCCACGGGTGTCGATATCAAGCGCCTCAATGCCGTCTGCTTCTTCCGCTATCTCGACTCGGCCATCCTCTTCAATCAGATGGTCGGCCGCGGCACCCGCATCCACAAGAACACCGCAAAGTACAAGTTCTGGCTCTACGACTACACCGGCGTAACCAGCCTCTTCGGCACCGATCTGTGTCGGCTCGACCGACCGCCGGTGGAGGTGATGCGCGAGGCGGAGGGGAGGCTGTTTTCGGTATGAAGATGGTCCCGCTCGGAACGCTTGCCGACGTACAACTCGGGAAGATGCTCTCCCCGAAGTCCAAGACGGGCACGTCGCCGTTTTCTTACCTGCGTAACCAAGACGTGCAATGGAGGCGGATCAACGTAACGGGTCTCCCAACAATGGACTTCTCCGACAAGGAGCGGGCTAAGTTTGAGCTGCGTCCCGGTGATCTACTCGTGTGCGAAGGCGGTGAACCAGGCCGTTGTGCGGTCTGGCATGGTGAGATCGAGCGCTGTTACTTCCAAAAGGCTCTGCATCGCATCAGGCCGAACGCTGGCCAGATCGACACGGAATTCCTCATGTATTGCCTCCGTCACCAGGCGGCGACCGGCGCTTTCGAGCACCAAAACGCGAAGACGACAATCGCTCATTTGCCACTCACTCGGCTGCTGAATGTCTTGGTTCCGGATATTTCGTTGGAAGACCAGCGGCGGATCGTCAAACGGCTCAAGACACAACTCACCGCCGCTGAGGACGCCCGTGTCGCCGCCGAGGCCCAGCTCAAGGAAATCTAGCGCCTGCCGGAGCGCATCCTGCCGACGGCTTTCGGGGAAGGCCAGCGAGCGGCCTGATCCGATGACTCCGGTCGAGCCTGTCGCAGGGCACTGAGCAGTTGACGCCGGCACCGCTCGAGATGCCTCTCACGGAGACACGGAGTGCACGGAGATTTCGAGATCTTTCCGTCGTGTTCTCCGTGTCTCCGTGTCTCCGTGTCTCCGTGTCTCCGTGTCTCCGTGAGAGATCTTAGGCGAATTCCGGAAACGGCTATGCCAAGCTGCGCACCGGAGCGCTCCACGCCAAGCCGGCCGTAGGTTGTGCCGAGCCGTGCGAGGCACAACCAACCGCCGGAGGAAGTTGTGCATCCTATCGTCAGCACAACCTACAGGTATGGAATTACTCGGAAATCGCCTTAAATGCCCTCCCGTTTGCCCCCTCGCGATGCTTGATATACCGTCAAGCCCTGTATATCCAAGCAAGGTCTCGACGTCCATGCAAATCTCCAAATGGGGCAACAGTCTCGCCGTGCGTCTGCCCGCGGCGGTGATCGAGGCCCTGGCGCTCAAGGAGGGCGACGACATCGAAATCGTCGTTGCCGACGAGCGCCGTTTCGAGGTCCGACGCAAGCCGACCCGACCCGAGCTGCTCGAGCGCTTGCGGGCCTATCGCGGGCGACTCCCGACCGACTTTCGCTTCGATCGGCTGGAGAGCCACGAGGACCGCGGGTGACTGCGGAAACCGATTTTTTCTACACCCATGTCGTTCTCTCTCTGCTGAGCGAGGACGAGATCAAGGCGAACCGGGCCGAGGCCCTCCTCGCGGCCGGTGGGACGATCAGCGTGCAGGTCTTGAATGAATTTGTCAGCGTGGCCCGCCGCAAGCTCGGATGCGATTGGGCGGAGGTTGGTGACATCCTCGAAACCATCCGCGCCCTGTGCCCGGTGCAGCCTTTGACGATCGAGGTCCATGATCTGGGTCTGCGGCTTGCCGAGCGCTACGGTCTCCCGATCTATGATGCCATGATCGCCGCCAGCGCCCTGGATTGCGGCTGCACGACCCTCTGGTCGGAGGATTTCCAGGACGGCCAGACCCTCGACGGACGGCTGCGCGTCACCGACCCTTTCGTCACCAGCCCGGGGCGTGCCTAAGCCGTGCCTCGATCCATCCAATCACTGGGCTCGCTGTCCGCCTTCGTTAAAGGCGTCTGCGATGTCATGCGACGCTCCAATTGCGCGAGCGCGTTGCAGTACGTCCCGGAGCTGACCTGGATCCTCTTTCTGCGCATCCTCGACGCGTAGGAGGAGTGCGAGCGGATGGCCGCCGAGATCCCGGGCCGGGATTTCACCCCTGCGCTGGTCTCGCCGTATCGCTGGCAAGACTGGGCGGCGCCCTACTCGGACGCGCCGGATCATCCGCTCACCTCGGACGGGCGTCCGCAGGGTTGGAAGCGTCGGGAGCTTATCGCACTCGGCGACGGACGTCTGATCAACTTCATCAACAAATCCCTGCTGCCCCATCTGCATCGACTCGATCTCAGTTTGGACGGCACCCCGAACCCGTCCGCAAGCCGGAAGCAGCGGATCCTGGGACGCATCATGACCGCGGTCGAGCGCGTGCGGGTGGACTCCGAGACCAACCTCGCCGATATCCTCGACCGGGTACATCGTCTGAGCATCGGTCACATTGACGATACGCACTTCTTCACGCTGTCGCAGGTCTACGAGGATCTACTGCTGAAGATGGGCGAGAAGAACTCGGACGGCGGTCAGTTCTTCACCCCGCGCGAGGTGCTCGACGACGACCAGCTTCCCGACAGTGTGCTCCGGCTTCCGGCGGAGGGCGTGGCCGAATCGACAGAGGAAAGCGAAGCGATCGACACAACGTCGATGACGGCGGCCGACGCGGCACAGAGCCAGCCCTTCCCAACCTTTGCACGGCTGCTCGCTTCACGCGGAACGGCGGACAGCGAGAGCCCCTTGTCCTGGACGCTCGACATCGCGGCCCGACGCGAGAAGGCGCGCGAGGAGATGACGCCGCACCTCAAGGAGGCCGCACGCCAGAAGGCACTCGCCATCACCATTCGGAGCGAGCTTGCCGTGTTGCGGCGAGCCAAGGCGCCAAGCAAAACGATCGAGCCAATCCTGAACCGACTCGCGGCTGCCGAGCGCGAGGCCCAGGCCAAGGCCAAGGCAGATGCGATCGACGCGGCCGTCTTCGATCTCAAGGCCGTCAACCCGCGTGCTCGATCGGACCGTGACAATCGTACCCCCGAGGCACGCACCCAAGGATGCTGGCTATCGGAGCGGCGACCGACCGATTCCGCCGGACTCCCAGTCTCTGCGCGGCCCGTGATCGCCTTGCCTGGTTGGTATGTCACGCAGGCGACCGCGCACGCCTGTGTCGCAGCAACCGTTGAAACCAGCCGGCGCATCCTACGCCGCTTTCCGCACGATCTCCATGCGCACCTCGTCATAAGATACCCCGCAAGGCTCGCCTCGCAAGCGTGCGTTGGCGCCGAGACGAGGTTGTGCTTCCGACTTTAGGGGACGGCCGCTAAGATCGATCGGCGCGCCATGGCCCGACGCGCGCGTGACGCATCCCGGACAGACGATCAAGGCCGCTCTTCGATCTGCAGCGTCGGAGGCGAATGGTCGAGAGCGGCACTACACTAAGGCCATTAGCGATGGAGGAACGGAAGATGCAGATTGAGATGTTCGACTATCGCCCGGCGGATGGATGGGGCATCGAGACGTTTCCGGCGATGGATTCCGAGCAGACCTTGGTCCTTGCCTTCGGCGACAGCGCCTTTCTGGACGACCCGGCGCCCTTTGCAGCCTTGCGGTCCGCCTATCCGAAGGCGCGCTTGATGGGCTGCTCGACCGCCGGCGAGATCAGGGACACGCAGGTCCAGGACGGGACCCTGGTCGTGGCCGTGGCGCGCTTCGAGGACACACGCCTTGAGACAGCTGTGGTCCCGGCGGGCTTGAGCAATCGCTCGAGGGAGACCGGCATCGCTCTCGCCGAACAGCTCGCCGCGCCGGACCTCAAGGGTATCCTGGTGCTCTCCGATGGATTGCACGTCAATGGTAGCCAACTGGTCGACGGGCTCAACGCGGTGCTGAAGGGCTCGGTGATCGTCACCGGCGGCCTCGCCGGGGATGGCGACCGGTTTCAGCGGACCTGGGTGCTGGATCAAGACCGTCCCGTTGAGCTGACCGTGGCGGCCCTGGGCCTTTACGGCGAGCGGGTGCGGATCGGGCATGGCTCCAGGGGCGGTTGGGACATCTTCGGCCCGGAGCGTCGCGTGACGCGCGCCGCGGGCAATCAGCTCTTCGAGCTGGATGGTCGCCCCGCACTGCAACTCTACAAGGAATACCTGGGCGAGTTGGCATCGGGTCTGCCGGCGACAGCATTGAGGTTTCCGCTCGCCTTGCGTGCCGATGCCGGGGACGAGAAGCGCTTGGTGCGCACCATTCTCGCCGTCGACGAGGAAGACGGCTCCATGACCTTCGCGGGGGACATTCCGGAAGGCTCTCTTGCGCAACTGATGCGGACAAACCTCGACCATTTGGTGGACGGCGCCGAGGATGCCGCCTTGATGACACGCAACAGCGGCTCGAACGGTGAACGGACATTGGCGATTGCGATAAGCTGCGTTGGGCGCCGAATGGTACTCGGCGAGCGCGCGGACGAGGAGGTCGAGGCCACGCTCGAGGCATTGCCGCCCGGCACGCGCCAGGTCGGCTTCTACTCGTACGGCGAGATCGCGCCTTACGCCTCCGGCGCGTGCGACTTGCACAACCAGACCATGACCCTGACGACGATCCATGAGGTCTAGGTCCGCGACGGCCGGAGACTCCATGGCACGGGGACGAGGATGGACAAGCTGATTCAACGCCAGTTGCGGCGCGCCAACCTCTCGAACGATGCCCTGCCGAATGATCTGGCGGCTTGGCAGGGCTTTCTGGATCGGGTCGACCGCTCCTACGAGGAGCAGGGCCGGGACCGCTACCTGCTCGAGCGCTCGCTTGAGGTCTCTTCGCGCGAGATGCAGGCGCTCTACGACGAGCTGCGGCAATCCTCTGCATCGGAGGTGGCCGCGGAGCGCGACAAGCTGGCCGCCATCATCGGCGGATTCCGCGACGGCTTCTGCTCGCTCGACCCGCATGGGCGCCTCGTCGGGGTGAACCCTGCGGCCGAGAATCTGCTCGGGGAGCGCGAGGCACTGATCGGAGAGCCGATTCTCGAGCGCTTCAGGTTCTCGCGGCGCGAGGACACGCCGGCACCCCCGTCGGCGGATGCCATCCTGGCGCGTGTTCAGGGTGCGCGCAGCTATCGCGACGACAAGGCGGTCTTGGTCGATGCCCTCGGGGGCACCACCCCGGTCTCGGTCCTCGTTTATCCGATCGTCCAGGGCGGTGTCATGACCGGCTGCGCGCTCAGCATCCGCGACATGTCGCGCGTGCTCGCGGCGGAGGCAGCGCGTCTGCGACTCGCCAAGGCCGTCGAGGCGAGCGCCGACGCCATTTACGTGACGGACCTCTCCGGTGTCATCGAGTACATCAACCCGGCTTTCGTTCGCATTACGGGAATCGAGGCCGAGCAGGCCATCGGTGCGCGCCCCTCCATTCTGTCGAGCGGGCTGACCCCTCGCGAACACTATCGGGAGCTTTGGGACACCATCAACCGCGGCGAGGTCTGGTCCGGGCGTCTCGTGAATCGGCGGCGGACGCCGGACGGCGGCTTCCAGCCCTATTGGGCACAGATCACGATCGCCCCCTTTGCGGATGACGGCGGCACAGTCGTCGGCTTCGTTGCGGTCCAGCGGGATATCACACGCGAGGTGGCGGAGGAGGTGCGCCGCGAACGGGAGGTCGCGGTGGCGGAGGCGCGCGCACGGGTGGCCGAGCGTCTGCAGGGAACCGGACGCCTCGAGCAGCGCCTGGCCGCTGCGCTCGATGCGCTTGCAGCCTTGAAGACCCTGCAGCTGAGCAGCGCCGCCGTCATTGTTGCCTACCAAGAGGAAGGCGAGCCGCTGATCCGGCTGCAGCGAGGCTCGCCACCGGATGCGGTGTTCGATGCCTTGCGTCGGCCTCTAAGCGGTGAGCTGGAACCGGTCGATGTCGACGCGATGAACGGGATCCTGCTGCCGATCGCTCAAGGGGGTTCCAGGCTCGGCTGTGCGTGGCTCGGGGTCGAGCAGACGCCGGACCTCGATGGCGTCGAGTTGGGGTTGCTGTTACTCGTGGCTGGAATGATCGGGGTCGCAATCGCCGATGATCAGGCGCGCACCGAAACCGAGCGGGCGCGGCTCGCGGCCCTCGAATCGGTGGAGGCGAAGTCCCGTTTCCTGGCCAACATGAGCCATGAGATCAGAACCCCGATGAACGGTGTCCTCGGGATGCTGGAGATGCTCTCGCAGACCCGGCTCGACGGCGATCAACTGGGCTATGTCGAGACCGCGCTGGGTTCGGCCGACGCCTTGCTGACGGTCATCAACGACATCCTCGACTTCTCCAAGATCGAGGCCGGCAAGCTCGATCTGGAGCGGGTCCCATTCGACGTGCGTCCGTTGGCGGAGGATGTCGCAACCCTGTTCAGCTCGCGCAACCAGTCCAGCCGCCTTGAGCTGGCCTGCTATATCCCGGTGGATCTGGCTACGCGCGTCGTCGGTGACCCGACCCGACTCCGCCAGGTCTTGAATAACCTCATAGGCAATGCGATCAAGTTCACCGAGGAGGGCGAGGTCGTGCTACGCGTACACGCGGTGGATGGCCTCGGGACGGAGACCGGCGCCGGGAAGCAGGTGCTTCGCTTCGAGGTGGTCGATACGGGGATCGGGATGACCGAGGAGCAGCGCGCCCGATTGTTTCTGCCGTTTGTCCAGGCCGACGAATCCATGACGCGCCGTTTCGGCGGCACGGGACTCGGTCTGGCGATCTCCAAGCAACTGGTCGAGCTGATGGGCGGCGAGATCGGCGCCGAGAGCGTCCACGGCCGGGGCTCGACCTTTTGGTTGACCATCCCGTTCGAGCGCCAAGCCCATGATGCCGAGGCGACCGCGCGGGATGGACTGTCCGGTCTGCGCGTTCTGGCGGTTGACGACAACCAGACCAATCGAACGATCATCGGCCATTACCTGAATAGCTGGGGGGTGCGTTGCGAGCTGGCCGCAGACGGGTTTCAAGCCCTCAAGCTCTTGCGGGAGGCGGTCGAAGCCGCCCGCCCCTTCGAGGTTGCGATCCTCGACATGCAGATGCCGCAACTGGACGGTATCACACTGGCGCGACTTGTCCGCGCCGACCCCACGATCGCCGAGACGCAGATGCTGATGATCAGCTCGGCCGGGCAGAGCGTGGAGGCGCTCGACGCGCTTGGAATCCGTTACAGCCTGTCCAAGCCCATTCGTCAGTCGCATCTGCACGACGCGCTCGCGCAAATCACTCATCATCCGGCCCGCGGCGCTGACCGGCCGATCGCCGCGCGGGATGCGCCGGACGCAACGCAGCCGTCGGAGTCCGAGATCCACCTGCGTGGTCATGTCCTGCTGGTCGAGGACAACGTGATTAACCAACGGGTGGCCTTGTCGATGCTGGGACGACTCGGCTTGACGGCGGATGTCGCCGAAGACGGACTCAAGGCGCTGACGGCCGTTGCCCAAGCGCGCTATGACCTGATCCTGATGGACTGCCAGATGCCGAACATGGACGGGTTCGAGGCCAGTGCGGAGCTGCGCCGACGCGAGGAGCAGGACGCCTGTGGGCGGACCCCCGTCATCGCCTTGACCGCGAACGCGATGCAGGGCGATCGGGAGCGCTGTTTTGCGGCAGGTATGGACGACTACATCCCGAAACCGCTCAGACTGGAGCGACTCAGGCATGTCCTCGGGCACTGGCTACAGACCGGGCGGGCGGCGTCCGAGCAGCTTGCCGATGCCGCAAGCATAGCGGATCCCGATGCGCTCCAACTCGCGGTGGACCCGGACGCCATGGACAATCTCAAGCACCTGCTGGGCGACGACTACCCGCGCTTTCTGGACCTCGTCCTCGGGAAGACCGAGGATCTGATGAAGACCTTGCGCGAAGCGGCCGATGGCGGCGACACCGCGACACTGGCAACGGCCGCACACGCGCTCAAAGGCAGCGCAGGCACTCTCGGTGCAAGCCGGCTCTGCGAATTGGCCGGGCGCCTGGAGCAGAAGGGCAGCGAGAGTGACTTCCGCGATCTCGCGCGCTTGCTCGAGCAGACGCAATGTGCGCAACAAAGGGCGAGCGATGACCTCCGCCGTCTGCGCGCATTGGAGTCATCGACCTAAGGCGAATTCCGGAAACCTTCATGCCAAGGGCGTAGGTTGTGCCGAGCCGTGCGAGGCACAACCAACCGTCGGCGCTGCGCGCATTGGAGTCCTCGACCTAAACCGCGTCCGGAGCGACGTTATCGTTGTCGTTGTCGTTGTCGTACCGACCTTGGACCTCCCGCTCTCGCCGCACCAGCATCGGACCATCAAGACACCGAGCCGGATCCCGGCGCACGCCCGGCGGGAATCGCCGAAGCACAGCCACCGAGCACCGATCACCGTTTCGGCCGCATCAGCAGTGGGTACGCCGACTTCAGTCGGCACCCCTGGGAGGCGGACTTCAGTCCGCCGCGGGCACGCTCCGACAACGGAGGTCGCCCGTCTCCGGGGGGCCGACTAAAGTCGGCGTACCCAGGCTGGGAAACCCGAAAGCCCTGGCCGAACGGATGACCAAAGTCCAGCCACCGTGACTCACTCGCATCGGGCGCGACGCAAGGTCTCCAACGCCCGGGCATAAGCCCCGCGCGCGATATCCTCGCGGACCCCCGGGGCATCCTCTTCGAGGATGGGAGCGACCAGTGTCCCCAGATCGGCCAAGACCTGCAGAGCCCGTGGGTCGCCTTCGGAGAGCAGGAACTCCAATTGGGCCAGGAGGACCTGCGCGATGGCCGGATCCGCGTTCGAGGTCGCGACCGCAGACTCCGTCGGCTCGGCCGTCGCCTTGCTGTCCGCGCCGAAGGGCTCCGGAGGCTCCGGGGGCGCGGCAGGCAACCAGCGCAGCAGGGCGGTGTACAAACGCGCCGGCTCGACGGGCTTGCCGATGAAGTCGTTCATACCGGCATCCAAGCAACATGCACGATCGTCCTCGAAGGTCCCCGCCGTCATGGCCAGGATGGGCAATTCCGCTCGGCCGGGGAGCGCCCGTATAGCGCGGGTTGCCGCCAATCCATCCATCCGGGGCAGCTGCACATCCATGACGACCAAGGCATAGTCGCGCTCGCGCACCCGATCGACGGCAGCTGAGCCGTCTTCGGCCAGATCCACGAGCAGCCCCGTCGCCTCGAGCAGATCGAGTGCGACCTCTCGATTGATCGGGTCGTCCTCGACCAAGAGAATCGGCGTGCCGGAATGACGCCGAGCGATCAGCTGCTCCGGGAGGGCAAAAGGCGTCGTTGTCGACAAGGATGCAGAGGCCGGCGTCGATGGTTCCGGATCGTCCCAGCGCAGGCGCGCGGTCATCCAGAAGAGACTGCCTTGCCCCGGAGTGCTGGTCACACCGACCTCGCCCCCCATGAGGGTCGCCAGTCGCTTGACGATCGCGAGACCGAGTCCGGTGCCGCCATGGCGACGCGTCGTCGAGTCGTCGGCCTGGGTGAAGGGCCGGAACAGACGTCCCTGCTGGTCCGGGGTCAATCCAATCCCTTGGTCCTCCACCTCCAGACGCAAGAGAATGCCTTGCGCGGTCTCCTCGGCCAGAATCCCCCGCACCCGGATCTCGCCTTGCTCGGAGAACTTGATCGCGTTGCCGAGAAAGTTGACCAGGATCTGCTCCAAACGCAGCGGGTCCCCGATCACCCGCGCCGGCAGGCGCGGATCGAGCGTCGTCAGGAGCCGAAGACCCTTGTCGGTCGCGCGCTCGCCGAGCAGGCCGACACCCCGCTCGATCGCCGTCGCCGGCGAGAACGGCGTCTCCTCCAGGACGAGACGACCGGACTCGATCTTCGACAGATCGAGGATATCGTCGATGATGAGCAGCAGATGAGACGCAGCATCGCCGAGCTTGCGCAGCCTGGCTCGCGCTTCGGGTGCGGTCACCTGCTTCAGGAGCAGATGATTGAGCCCGAGAATGGCGTTCATCGGGGTGCGAATCTCGTGAGTCATGTTGGCCAGGAATCGCGTCTTGGCCCGGTTCGCGGCCTCCGCCGTGTCCCGTGCCTCGGCGAGCTGCGAGGTCCGCTCGGCAACCAGATCCTCGAGGTGATGACGATACTGCTCGAGCTCGGTCTCGGCCGCCTTGCGCCCGGAAATATCGAAGAAGGTCACGACGATCCTCTGCATCCGGCCCTGCGCGTCGTGCAGCGGATGGGCCTCGCATTGCACCCATACGGGATCCGTGCGATCGGGTCTGACGATCCCCAGTGTCAGGCCCTGGATGGCCTGTCCGGTCTCGGCGACACGCTTGACCGGATACGCGTCCACCGGCATCCGGGTGCCGTTCTCGCGAATAAAGTGCCAGCTCGGGTCGGCGGCGACAAGACCCTGCATCTGCTCGGTCGTCAGACCCAGGAGGTGAGACGCCATCGGATTAGCGTAAAGAACCCGGGTGTCGGGGCCATGGGCGACCAAACCGGCACAGAGATTGTCGACCAGAACGCGGTAGTCGCGCTCGCTCTCGCGTAAGGCCGCCTGTGCGTCCAGGCGCACCATGGAATCGGCGGCGGTATCCGCGATGGTTTGCAGCATGCCCACCCATTCGGACGCATCCGGGCGTCGCCGCACGTCGCCGAGCGAGATGGCTCCCAACACGCGCTCCCCGATCTTGAGGGGGATGCAGACGAAGCTTACGGCGCCGAGTGCCCGCAGTGCCGGCAAGGCGTACTCGGGTCGCCTTTCCGCATCAAGCTCCACCAATGCCTCGCCGTGCATCGCGACCCAGCCGGATAGAGTCTGATCGACCGGCACGCGCAACGGCCCGTCCGGCGACCCCGGAACCCCGACGGCACCGAGGAAGACCATCTCCGCGGATTCGCGGTCGTAGGTTTCGATGGCGACTTGGGGACACCCAAGGCGTGCCGACAGCAGCTCGGCGAGGGCTCGGCAGAACTCCGCCGCGTTGTCCGAGGAAACCGCCAAGCGGGCCGCGGCGCTGAGTGTCTCGCGCGCCTGCTGCTCCCTGACCCGCTCGGTGATGTCGGCGTAGGTCACGACGACGCCGTACCCGGGCAAGGGCAAATGGGTTGCGACCACACTGAGCCAGGTAACCCGACCATCCGGCTTGCGGATCCCCATGTCGGCGCGATGCAATCCGTGTCGGGCCTGCAAAGCCAGAATGCTGGGGTATTCCGATGGGGGCATGAGGGTCCCATCCGGATGGATGAGGTCCCACACGGCGCTGCCGAGCGTGCGTCGCAACTGCTCTTCGCGTGAAATCCCGAGGATCGTCTCGGCGATGAGATTCGCCTCGACGATCGCGCCGTCTTCGCCGGCGACCGTGATCCCAAGCGGAAAACTGTCGAACAGGGTTCGGTACTTGGTCAGCGCGATATCGAGCGACTGCTCCGTGCGTCTGTGCGCTTCGAGCTCCGCGGCCAAACGCCCGGTCTGAGCGCGCGATTTGGCGATCGCATGGACAAGCCCGGCGAGGAGCAGACTGATCAGGATCCCAACAGCTGCAATCGACCAGATCTCCACGGCCCCGGGAGATGACCCGCCAGACGCCTGAGTAGAGAACACCAGAGTCCAACGGTGGCCGTTGAAATCAAGCGGAATGCTTAAGACGCCGGTTGCCCCGGGTGACTCGGCAACAGGTGCGGAGGGCTGACTGTCATAGAGCAAGGCTTGGGGCGAAACCGCATCCCCGTCGTAGACGGCGAGTCGGATCGGCGGATGATCCGGCTGCTCCCAACCGCCCAGAATGCCGCGCATCAGGTCGGTCATCCGGTAAGGGCTGTAGACCCAGCCCACCAGCGCGGCCCGACGCTGCTCAAGGGTCTGCACCGGCAGACCGGCACGATAGACCGGCACGTACATCAGCGCACCGGGCTGGACGTCCTCGTCGGTCTCCTGGACCAGACGGACCCGTCCCGACAGCGCCGGGATGTCTCGATCGCGTGCATCCTCCATAGCGGCCCGTCGCACCGGCTCGGACAACATGTCATACCCGAACGCGCGCAGATTACGGCCGCTGAAGGGCTCCAAATAGAGGATCGAGGAGTACAGGGAGCGCTCGCCCTCGGGCCAGACACGGTAGTCGGGAAACCCCTCTCGACGCACCGAATCCACATACGCCTGCAACTGCTCGGGCCGGATCAGCAGGGCAAATCCGAAGCCCTGGATTCCCGGCAGTTGATCCTCGAGCCGCTGACGGTCGACAAACAGCCGCCACTCCTCACGCGTCACCGCATCGGATGCCTCGAACAGGGCCGCACCACTGCGTAGGAGCTGCGCATGCGCGGCGAGCCGCGTTTGGATGCGATCGGCGATCTCACTCGACACGAAGTCCAGTTCATGCCTGGCAAGGGTGGCAACTTGGTCTCGGACAGCGAGGGTGAGAAGCGATGTAAAGAACAGTCCCGCGAGCAGCGTCATCCAGACCGGCCAGGTCGAACGTCTCAGGTTGTGAATCAAATCAGACATTTCGCGTGTCGATGAACAGACGCAGCGTGTTCAGCGCCTGCTCGAAGTCGAAATTCTCGACCTGGGACCGGAATCGGGTGGCATGTGTCCCCAGAATCGCCTCGATCAATGGTGCGGACTCAAGCAAGAGGTCTTTGGCACGTGTGTTGTCCTCGGCCAAGAGCGTCTCGAGCCGGGCAAGGACGATCGGCGCCTGTGACCAATCCAGATCGGGGGTCGCGCTCGGCCCCGGGCTCGACACCGCGCGGATTCCCTCGAGAAGCGGATTCAGGACAGCCTCCAGGGCGGCAATGCCGGCCTCCAAGCTCGACGTCGACGCCCCGCTCTCGACACGCTCCGCAAGCTCGGACGCCCGAGCACCCAAGGCTGTCGCACCCAGCGTCGTCGAGAGTCGCTTCAGCGTTCGGGCCAGACGCTCGACCTCGCTCAGATCGCCCGCCGCCAAGCGTCGGCGCAACACCGCCGCGACGTCGCCGTGCGCCCGGGCAAACAAGTCGAGCACGCGCCGATAACCGGCATGATCTGAGCCGACGGCACGCAGGCCGGCAGCGACGTCCAGACCGGGAATCGTCGCCAGTTCTCCGGTCAATGCGACCTCGTCAAGGCGGCTCGCGTTCGAATCCTCGCTCGCCCCCGGCTCCCCCGGCATCGGTGGAAGCCAGCGCAGGAGTGCGCTGTAGAGACGTTCGGGTTGCACCGGTTTGCCGATGTGGTCGTTCATCCCGGCGTCCAGGCAGGCATGACGGTCTTCCTCGAATGCATTGGCGGTCATGGCCAGGATCGGCAGTGTCTCGCGACCGGGCAGGCGACGAATCGTCCTGGTCGCGGACAGACCATCCATCATCGGCATCTGCACATCCATCAGCACCAGCGCATAGTCGCGCTCGCGGACCATGTCCACCGCCTCCTGTCCGTTCGCGGCGATGTCCACGACCAACCCGAGACCGCGAAGCAGCTCGCAGGCGACCTCGGCATTGAGCGGATCGTCCTCGGCCACGAGCAGTCGAACGCCGCGATAGAGGCGCGCCAGACGTGACTCCAAGTCTCCGGAGGGCCGAGGGTCGGCACGATCGATATCCCCCGGGATGGACCCCTTCTCGTAGCGCAGCGGCACCTCGACCCGAAATCGACTGCCCTCTCCCGGCACGCTCGCAACGCCGACCTCGCCGCCCATGAGCTCGGCCAACCGCTTGCAGATGACCAGGCCGAGACCTGTGCCGCCGTAGCGACGCGTGGTGGAATCGTCTGCTTGCGTAAAGGGCTTGAAGAGTCGCTCGCATTGGCCTGGGGTCAGACCGATGCCCTCGTCGGAAACCTCAAGACAGAGCAGGAGTCGACGACCCTCCGCTTCGCGGGCCCGGGCGCTGACCCGAATCGTCCCGCGCTCGGAAAATTTGATCGCATTGCCGAGGTAGTTCAGCAGGATCTGGCCGAGCCGATGGGAATCGCCGTAAAGCACGGCCGGGATGCGCGGATCGATCGACTGCTCGAGGGTCAGCCCCTTCCCGGACGCACGCTCGCCGAGGATGCTGAAGGCATGCTGAATCAATGCAACGGGCGAGAAGGCGGTCTCCTCAAGCGTGAGCTGACCGGCCTCGATCTTGGAGAGATCGAGGATGTCGTTGATGATCGACAAGAGATGCCGGGCCGCATCCATGATCTTCGCGACCTGAGCGCGCGGCTTGGGGTCGGTCAACTCGCGCTCCAACAGGTGGCCGAGACCGATGATGGCATTCATCGGGGTGCGAATCTCGTGACTCATGTTGGCCAGGAAGGCGCTCTTGGAGCGGTTGGCCGACTCGGCGCTCTCCTTGGCCTCCGCCAGCGCGAGCTCGGTGCGCCTGCGCATGACGATCCGCCACAGATCTTCGCCGACCAACTGAAGCTGCTGGCGGTCGGATTCATCGTAGTCGCTCGGCTTATTGCCCACGCCGATGAGCATGCGGACCTGCATGCCCTCCTTGATCGGCACGCCGAGATGACGCATGAGCACGGCATGCCCCTCCGGGTAGCCGCGGCGTCCGGGGACAGCCTGAAAATCGTTGTGGACGACGGCTTGCCCGGTACGCAGGGAATCCGCCCAGACGCCGGCCTTGGAGATCGGATAGTGCGAGTCGTGCGTGGCCGCGCAGTAGGCCAGCGTCCCGCGGGACCAGGTGCAAAGTTGTATGGTCTCTTGGTCCCCTTCGACGAAATGCAGGTAGCCGATAAGGCTGTCGGTCAGGTTGACCGCGGTGTCGATGCCCGCCTGGAGGAGCTCGGGCTCGCTCAAGGTCGGTGCGGCCTGACTCAAATCGAACAGCGCCTTCAGACGCCGGTCGCTGCGCATGAGATCGCGGTTGGCCGCATCCAGCTCGGCGGTTCTGGCATCGACGAGCGTCCGCAGATGATTCCGGTGCAGATCCAGCTCGGCTTGGGCGAGGGTGCGCTCGGTCATATCCGTCACGATCGCAACGACATAGGGATGTCCCTTGATCTCGATCGCGCGATTGCCCACTCGCACATGCCGGATGCTGCCCTCCTTGTGACGATGAAGCGTGTCGAAATCGCCCCGGCCATCCCTCAGGATCATGCGCAGGCCATCCCTCACCCCGGCAAGATCACGCTCGGCCTGGATATCAGCGATCCCGAGCCGGGCGAATTCCTCGCGGCTGTAGCCGAGCGCCTCGCAGGCGGCGTCGTTGAATTCGACGAAACGGGCTGTCTCGGCGTCGGACAGAATAATGCCGTCGCCCGCCTGAGCGAAGATGGCGCGATAGACCTCCTCGCGCTCGTGCAGGGCATCCTGGGCCTCGCGCAGCTTAGTGATGTCGCGGGCGACGCCGAGGACGCCGATCGGGGCTCCCGCCGCATCGCGCACCGGGGTCTTGACGGTTTCGAACAGTCCGCGATAGCCGTCGGATGCGAAGGTCAGCCACTCCTCGTTGAGCGTCGGACCTCCTGATTCCAAGGCGCAGATGTCGTTGGCACGAAAGGTCTCCGCGAGCACCGGGTCGACAAAATCGAGGTCGAGCTTTCCGGCGATCGCGTGCCGGGATGCTCCGAAGAACCGCTCGAAGGCAGGGTTGCAGGTCAGATAACGCCCGTCCATGTCCTTGAGCCAGAGGAGATCCGGAATGGTGTCCATGATGGCTTGCAGTCGCTCCGTCGCCGCCTGCATCTGTGCGGACTGTCGTCCGTGCTCGGCATCGAGTGCCGCGTGGTCGAGTGCGTGCGAGATGTCCGCGGCCATGGTCTCGAAGATGTGACGGACGTCCTCGTCGAAGTACCCGGGCGCGTGCGCAGCGACACACAAGATGCCCACGACACCGCCGTCGCGATGTAGGGGCAAGGCTGCCGCGCAGCCCCAGTCGAAACGGGCACCGAGATGATGCCAAAGCGCCGCGTCGGGATCCTCCGCCAGATCTTGCGACCAAAAAGGCTGGTCGGCGTGGATCGCAAGGCTGACCGGGTTTCGCCCCAGCGGCGCATCGGCATCGATCCCGATCGAAATAGCGCCCGGACCATCGGCCCCGCGTCCGGTACCGGCGACCCAGCGCAACTGGCTGCTGACCGGGTCGATGAGTCCGATCCAGGCGACTGCCAGGCCACCGAGCTCGACGACCGCCTTGCAGATCTCGCGAAACAGATCGGACTCCAGGCTGCAACGCATGATCGCCTGGCTACAGTGGGCGAGCGCCGCGTGGAGCCGGCTCAGGCGCTGACTGCGTTGCTCGGACTGCCGGCGCCGGGTGATGTCCATTGCGGTTCCGACCGCAAGAAGGGCGTGTCCGCGGGGGTCTCGGCGTACCACACACCCGCGGGTCTGGAGCCATACCCAACCGCCGTCTCCGTGCCGGGTCCGGTACTCGCATTCGATCGGTGGATCACCCGACGCAAAGGCCGCCCGGAAAGCACGGATCGCGGCGCCCCGGTCATCCGGATGCACGGACTCCAGCCAGGCGGCCTGATCAAGCGGGGTCGCGCAGTCCCGAAGGCCCAGCAGGTTCCGCAGCGTCTCGTCGTAATCGAGTCGATCCGCAGCCAGGTCGAGTTCCCAGAAACCGATACCGGACGCTTCGACGGCCATCCGCAGCCGCTGCTCGGCGTGCGCTTGCGCCCCCAACAAGCGCTCGGTTCGACGCTGGGTGTCGTCGTGCAGGAGGTTGAAACCGATCCGCTCCATCAGGTTGTGCAGCGTCAACATCCCCATAACCAGTCCGTTGGCATTCACAACCGCGAGATGGCGTAGAACCTCGTTCTGCATCAGACACGCGGCATCCGAGACGGGTGTGTCGTCGCGGATCATCCGCACGGGCGATCGCATCACATCGCGCACGATCAAGCCCTGGGCCTGTGCGCCCAGCTCTGCCAGGAGACCCGGAATGTCGCGCTCGGTGAGGATGCCCAGCGGGCGACGTCCATCCACGATCAGCACATACGAGGCACGGTATTTCAGCATCAGCCGGCGCGCCTGCGCGATCGACGCGTCCGGCGGCAGGAGCGGCAGATCGCGATCCATCACGGCGGTCAGGTCATCGAGCTGCTTGAGCAGACGCAGGGTCAGATAGCGACGGAAGTCGGTCTCGCTCGCGACCCCGACCGCCCTGCCGCTCGGATCGACCGCGACCAAGTGGCGAACCTGGTGATCGAGGGCATGGATGTAGGCGGAAGCGAAATCGGTCTCCCGGGACATGACGAGCACCGGGCTGCTCATCACCTCGGCAACCGGCCGGTCAAGATCGACCTCCCGATCCAGCAGTCGCAGCAGATCACGCTCGGTGAGGATGCCGACGGGCTGCCCCTCGTCGAGCACGAGGATGCATGAGAGCCGTTCCCGGGCCATGGTCCGGACGACATCCCCGAGCGGACTGTCCGGCGCAACGCACTGCAGCGCCTGCGACATAATATCGGCGAGCGTCAGCTCGATGGCATCCGACATCGCAGAACTCCTTGAGCCTTGCGTGTGGGTCAGGGCGATCCCGGGCAGGCAGGCACGGGCGCGAGTGATTCGCGCAGCCGTTCGACCTGCTCGAAGCGGCGCGAGTCGCTGTCGGCAAAGCGTACGGCAATGCTCTGGAACGCCTCGCGCCGCAGCATAAAGGCGTCGACCACATCCGGATCGAAATGGGTGCCGCGGCCTTGCTCGATGATGGTCACGGTCTCTTCAAACGAGCAGGCAAGCTTGTAGACACGCTGGCACATGAGTGCGTCGAAGACGTCCGCCAGCGCCATCAACCGGGCGGCGATCGGGATCGCGTCGCCCTTGAGCCCCTCGGGATACCCGGAGCCATCCCATTTCTCATGATGATAGTGCGCGATATCCTTGGCGATCGCCAGAAATGCAAGCGGGCGCTCCGTATCGCGCTCGGCCAGCTCGATCGCCTCGCGTCCCAGACGGCTATGCGTCTTCATGATCTCCCACTCCTCGGGCGTGAGCTTGCCGGGTTTGAGCAGGATGTAGTCCGGCACGCCGACCTTGCCGATGTCGTGCAGAGGTGCGGATTTGACCAGAAGATCGATGGTCTGCTCGGTGAGGAAAGGCGCAAAACGCGGGTGGGTGCGCAAGGCGTCGGCGAGCAGTCCGACATAGCCTTGGGTGCGCCGCAGATGATTGCCGGTCTCGGGATCTCGGATCTCCGCCAGATGCGCGAGGGCCCGAATGCTCGCGCCCTGGATCAGGAGGTTCTCCTGCATGCGACGCGACACCTCGGCCTCGAGCAGCAGGTTCTCGTTGCGCAGACGATCCCGAGCGGCCTTTAGCTCCAGCTGTGTTTTGATCCGCGCGAGAACGATCGCCGGCTTGATCGGCTTGGTGATGTAGTCCACCGCACCGAGCGCAAGGCCGCGCTCCTCGTCCATCGCGGCGTCCAATGCCGTGACGAAGATCACCGGGATGTCCGCGGTGGCCGGATCGGCATGCAAGCGGCTCATCACCTCGTAGCCATCCATCTCCGGCATCATGACGTCGAGCAGGATCAGATCGGGACGCGGCTCGGCAAGCGCCTGCAGCGCTCTGCGGCCGGAGCGAACCGCACGGACAGAATAGGCAGGACTCAAGAGATCGGTCAGAACGGCCAGATTCTCGACCGTGTCATCGACAACGAGGATCGTTGGCAGAACCGGGCGGGTATCAGTCAACATAAGGGCCGACTCCTTCGGCTTGGCTATCTATTTATTGTAGATCGTTCCGAATCCTTCGCCGACGGCCGTGTTGCATTTTTGCGTGCTAAACCGCGCCCGGCGCGGTATGCGGTGTTTTTGGATGGGATCGACCCCGGCAGACTTGACGACCGCTGGAGCAGGCGCGGTTTAGGTTATTAAAAAATATATCATTTTAAACCGAGTCCCCGCTAAGGGTCGTGGATGCACCAAACGACGAGCTTACTCGAAAATGTGCATCTCGCTCTGGACGCGGTTTAGCGACGTTCCGGAGCCATACAGGGGCGCCGACGCCTTGTCGAACGGAGCCGGGTAGCGAGATCACGCCAGGGGACGCGCATGCCGAGCAAGACCGCGAGGATGCCCCCGTAGATCGCGGGCTCCAATAGATCCGCCTTCACCAGCCAGAGATAGTGCAGCACGCCGAGCACGCCGATGGCGTAGACGGCCCGATGCAGCCTCTTCCAACGCCGCCCGAGACGCCGGATCCAGCCTTGGGTCGAGGTGATCGCCAAGGGCACCATCAAGACGAAGGCCGCGAATCCGACCGTGATGTAGGGCCGTTTCAGCACATCCTCGGCGATCGTCCCCAGGTCGAAGAACCGATCCAGCCAAAGGTAGGTCAGGACGTGCAGGACCGCATAGAAGAAGGCGAAGAGGCCCAGCATGCGCCGATACCGGACAAGCCAGGCTTGCCCGGTCAGACGTCGCAACGGCGTGACGGCGAGCGTCACCAGGAGAAGCCGCAAGGTCCAATCACCCGTGAAATGCGTGATCGCCTCGACCGGATTCGGCCCGAGCGCACCGCTCGTTCCCCGCGCGATCAAGACCCCGAGCGGCACCAAGCAGAGCAGGAAAACCAACGGCTTGCCGTAGCGGACAAGCATCTCAACTCGGGTCATGTCGAAGACCTCGCCACCTGTCGCATCGATCAAATCGCTCGCGGAGACACGTAAGGCAACACGAAGAACCGCGTTTCTCCGTGATCTCCGTGTCTCCGTGAGAGACAGTGTCGGTGGCGCGGATCGAACGGACGCGCGTCAGCTTGCCGGCGGTTCCCCACGGATCAATACACACACGATGATTCCGGGGCGAGTCGGACATCAGTAGAACCGCTTCAGATCCATCCCGGCGTACAGCTCGGCTACCTGATCGCCGTAGCCGTTGAACGGCAGTGTCTCGCGCTTCTTCGCCAGCCAGCCGTCGCCGATCATGCGATGGGTCCTCTGGCTCCAGCGTGGATGGTTCACGGCCGGATTCACGTTGGCATAGAACCCGTACTCGTTCGCCTGCAGGCGGTTCCAGGTAGCCGGCGGCTCCTTCGTGGTGAAGCTGATCCGCACGATCGACTTGATACTCTTGAACCCGTACTTCCAAGGGACGACCAGACGCAAAGGCGCGCCGTTCTGATTCGGCAGCAGCTCGCCGTAGAGACCTGTGGAAAGGATCGTCAGCGGGTGCATTGCCTCGTCCATACGCAGCCCTTCGCGATAGGGCCAGTCGAGCACCTTGCGTTTCTGACCAGGCATCTGCGCCGGGTCATAAAGCGTCTCGAAGGCGACATACTTGGCCTTGGAGGTCGGCTCGAAGCGCTTGAGCAGATCGCCGAGCGGGAACCCGACCCAAGGCACCACCATGGCCCAAGCCTCAACACAGCGCAGCCGATAGATGCGTTCCTCCTGCGTGAAGGACGACAGGATGTCCTCGATCCCGATCTCGCCGGGCTTGGCACATTCGCCGTCGACGGTAACCGTCCAGGGTCGTGGCTTGAGAAACCTCGCGTTGGCCTGCGGATCGGTCTTGTCAGTGCCTAGCTCGGTGAAATTGTTGTAGCTGGTGATGTCGTCGAGGCTGGTCGGCGGCTCGTCCGTGCTGAAGGGACTCGGTTGAATATTCGGGATCGCTTCCCCCGCAAGCACCCGAGTCGGCACGGCGCCCGCTAGGCCAAGCGCAGCGAGACCGATTCCGGATGCTGACGCCTTCAGAAACTCCCGTCGACGCTGCCAGATCTGTGGCGGCGTGATCTCGGAGGGTAGGATATCGGCGGGTTTCTTGATCAGCATATCGTCTCCGGTGCTTGAGGACGCGTCCTTGCCGTTCGGCATCGGAGCGCACGTTCGAGAGACCCGGCAACGCGCCGGACTCTTTCATGCCGGTTAGATGGGGACGGAACCGGCCGGTTCGCGAGCACTCGGCGATTATGAAGATTGAGATCGCATCCCTTAATTACAGAACGAGCCACTCTGGGAAGAGGTAAGCGAAGAGCGCGCCCGAGAGGGCCCAGAGCGGGAACCATGTTGTGATGCGCGTCATATCGGCCTCGCTACGAGCCGCATCTGGACCGATCGGGTTTTTCGGAATCTCTCACGGAGACACGGAGACGCGGAGAAAGAGAAAAGGAGCGTCGTAGGATGGGTAGAGCGCAGGGAAACCCATCCTCCAAACCTCCAAGTTGCCCGGTTCCGGGCTGATGCCCATGGCGCGGGCTGGATGGGTTTCGCTGCGCTCTACCGGTGCCGGAGCCGGGGCGTCGGAGCGGGGAGGATGGGTTTCGCTGCGCTCTACCCATCCTACGTTCCGGTTGTTTTCGAAGCGTTGCCTACCCTGCCGCTGCCAGCGCATGCTCCAGATCGGCGATGATGTCGTCGATATGCTCGATGCCGATCGAGAGGCGGATCAGGTCCTCGGAGACGCCGGCGCGCGCCAGTTCTTCCGGGGACAACTGGCGATGCGTGGTGGTCGCCGGATGGCAGGCCAGGGTCTTGGCATCGCCGATATTGACCAGACGCACGGTGAGCTTGAGCGCATCGATAAAGCGCGCACCGGCCTCGCGTCCGCCCTTGATGCCAAAGGACAGAATGGAGCTGGCCTTGGCGCCGTCCATGTATTTCTGAACCAACGGATAATCCGGGCTATCCGGAAGGCCGGCATAGCGGACCCATTCGACCTGGGGTTTGGCCTTGAGGCACTCGGCCACCGCGATCGCGTTCTCGCAGTGCCGATCCATGCGCACGTGCAGTGTCTCGATGCCCTGGAGGAGCAGGAAGCTGTTAAAGGGCGAGATGGCCGCACCCATGTTGCGCAGGGGCACCACACGGGCGCGGCCGATGTAAGCCGCGGCTCCCAGCGCCTCGGTGTAGACCACGCCATGATAGGAGACGTCCGGTTCGTTGAGCATCGGGAAACGACTCGCGTGCTCGGCCCAGGGGAACTTGCCCGAGTCGACGAGGACGCCGCCGAGCGTGGTCCCATGGCCACCCATGTATTTTGTCGCGGCGTGAACGACGATGTCGCAGCCGTGCTCGAACGGGCGGCACAGATAGGGGGTGGGCACCGTGTTGTCGACGATGACCGGCACGCCGTGGGCATGGGCCATCTCCGAGATCGCGCGCAGGTCCGCAACATTGCCGGCGGGGTTGCCGATGGACTCGCAGAAGACCGCCCTAGTGTTGTCGTCGATCTGCGCGGCCATGCCGTCGATGTCGTTGGGCGCGGCGAAGCGCACCTGGATCCCGAGTCGGGGCAAGGTGTGCGCGAACAGGTTGTAGCTCCCGCCGTACAGGGTCGAGACCGCGACGATGTTGTCTCCGGCCTGGGCGATGGTGAAGATCGCATCGGTCACCGCGGCCATGCCCGAGGCGAGGGCCAGGGCGCCGACCCCGCCCTCCATCGCAGCGACGCGCTGCTCGAGGACGTCGCTGGTGGGATTCATCATGCGGGTGTAGATGTTGCCGGCGACCTTCAGGTCGAACAGATCGGCGGCGTGCTGGGTATCGTCGAAGGCATAGCTCGTGGTCTGGTAGATGGGGGTGGCGACCGCCTTGGTGGTCGGGTCCGGCGCAAATCCGGCGTGAATCGCAAGGGTCTCGATCTTCATGGTCGCTCCTGATGGTGGTGTCGTTGCGACGGCCGCTGGGTGAGCGCAGCCTTCGGCTAGGCTAGAATCATTGTTTTCGTTGCGTTTTTAATCCCATGCCGTGCCGGCGCGCGGATTCGGACAGTTAAACCGCGCCCAGTGCGGTATGCGATGCTTTTGGATGGGATCGGCCCCGGCGGTTTTCAGAACCGCTGGAGCCGGTGCGGTTTAAAGTATTAAAAAATATAAAATTTTAAACCGCGCCCCCCGCTAAGGGTCGTGGATTCACCAAACTTCGAGCTCACTCGAAAGTTAGCATCTCGCTCTGGACGCGGTTTAGGATCGACGCGGCGCCTTCCCCGCGCGCCCTGCCGCGGTCAGCGTGACACCCGCCGATGGTATCCATCAGGTCCGAAGCTGTCGATCGATGCGGACCCGGATCATCGCACCGATTCGCTTGGAGGATCTCTCACGGAGACACGGAGATGACATTTCCGCTTGCCTCCTCACCTGTTTCTTCGCTTCTCTTTTCTTTTTCTCCGTGTCTCCGTGTCTCCGTGAGAGCCTTTCCAAACTGAGCTCTCGGGCTGCCGACAGCAACGGACAGGGAGAAGGAGCCAAGAGCCGTCGGGGGCGATCAATGTCATCCCTCGACTCAGCGGCTTCTGGTAGATTTAAACCGCGCCCTGTGCGGTATGCGATGTTTTCGGATGGGATCGGCCCCGGCGGTTTTGACGAACGCTGGAGTCGGCGCGGTTTAAAGTATAAAAAATATTAAATTTTAAACCGCGTCTCCAAAAAGGTCGGAACACTCCTTGAGGCCGACACACCATGAAAATAACGCATGTCGCTCTGGACGCGGTTTAAGGGGTCGGCCGGGACGATTCGGTCACTAAAAAACACAACAACGGCGGAGGATGGACGAGATGGTCGAGATCAAGCATCGCGAGACTGGGCAGGTCCTTGAGCGGATCGACGCGGATACCCTCGCGGGTGCGGACCTGCGCGACATGCAACTGAACGGCGCCGACCTGCGCAACGCCGATCTGACCGGCGCGAACCTGGAGTCGAGCGACCTCGTCGGCGCGCTTCTGAGCGGTGCGCGGCTGGTCGATAGCGTCCTGGTCGCGACCGATCTGAGCGACGCCGACCTCAGCTCCGCGGATCTCACGCAGGCCCATCTAGGCGCGGAGCGCCCCTCGCGCGCAGCAACCCTCAACGGCGCGGATCTGTCGCATGCCACGCTCGAGCGCGCCGACCTGCGTCATGCCGATGTTCGGCGTGCCAATCTGCAAGGCGCCAACCTCGGTCATGCAGACATGCGCGGCACCGACTTTCAAGGCAGCAATCTCTGTCATGTGGTCGCACCCAAGGCGCTCTTTATCCGCGCCAATCTGCGCGAGGCCAATCTCTGCGGCGCGGATCTGCGTGATTGTCACCTCAACGACGCCAATCTCGCGGGCGCCAGCATGCACGAGGCCGACCTCACCAGCGCCATGCCCGGCGGTTTCACGGTCATCAACCTGGCCAACTTCGAGGGCGCCGATCTTCGCGGATCCAAGCTGCGCAGCGTGTCGGCTCAGGAGACCAATTTCCGCAACGCCAACTTGACCGACGTCGACCTGACCAACGCCGTGCTCGGAGGGGCTATCCTGCGCCGCGCCGATGTCACCAACACGGATTTCTCGGGTGTCGAGCTGGCGAGCGTTACAATGGAGTTTGCGAATTTTTCCAGGGCGCGCAACGCCGTTTATCCTTCCTACAAGAAGAATCTTAGGTAATTTATGTTGCAAGAAGGACGTCGTGAGGAACGGATCGCCATCCTCGGCGCCGGGATCTCCGGGCTGAGTCTGGGTTGGCTGCTGTCGAGGATCGGTAAGCGGGTTACGCTCTTCGAGTCCACCGATCGGATCGGCGGACTGGCGCGCACCTTCGACTGGCACGGCGTGCCCTGCGATATCGCGCCCCATCGGCTCTATACGCAGGATCCCACGCTCGTCGAGATGATCGAGTCACTGGTGCCGCTGCGCGAGCATCGCCGCAACAGCCGGATCCTCATGAAGGACAAGGTGATCGCGGACCCGATCAACCCGATCGAGCTGATCCTGAAGTTCGATCCAAAAACCGCAGCCAGCTTGATCCTGGGCTTTCTCGCACGTCCGAATCTCCCCGAAGACTCCTTCGAGGCGCTGGCCCTGAATCGCTACGGGAGAGGGCTTTACGACTTCTTTTTCGAGCCTTACACGAAAAAGATGTTCGGCGTCCCGCCCAGCGAGATCTCGGTGACCTGGGGACGCGAGAAACTGCGCTCGTCCGGACTGCTCGACACCATCCGCCGCAGCTCCAAGACCTTCTTCAGCACCTTTCATTACCCGGCCGATGGCGGTTACGGACAGATTGCCGAGGCCATGCATGCGCACATCCGCGGTGAGGTGATGCTCGAATCCAAGGTGACGGGGCTCGAACGCACCGAGAACCGGGTGACCGCGATCCAGTATCGCCGACACGGCGAGTCGCACCGTTTCGAGTGCGACCATGTCTTCAGTACCCTACCCGCCACACTGCTCGGGCGGATGCTCGGGGAGGAGCTCAAGCTTAGGTATCGCGGCATCGAGCTGGTCTATCTGCATGTGAAGCAACCGCGTGTGATGCCCTACCAGTGGGTTTATTTCGGCGACGGCGACGTCGTCATCAACCGGATGGCGGAGTTCCGCAACTTCCATGACCCGGAGGCGCAGGTGGACAACACGGTGCTGTGCGCAGAGGTGACCGCCGAGACCGATCGCCCCGTCGAGGATGTCCTGAGCGCACTCGAACGTTATCGCTTGGTCGACCGGGCCGCGGTGGACGACGTGCTGGTCCTGCCCGAGGGCTTCGGCTATCCGGTCTACGACCGCGGATTCGAGGCCGTGAAGGCGCGCGCGGAGGCCGTGCTGGATCGGTACGAGAACCTCCATTCGGTCGGGCGCAACGCCGAGTTCCGTCATATCGAGGTCGACGAGGATCTGGAGTCCGCGCTGGCGACCGTGCGTCGCCTCTATCCCGAAGCCATGCCCGAGGCAATGCCCGGAGCCATGTCCGGAGCAAGGCCCGACGCATGAAGCGGCTCCTCGCACTGCTGCTCCCGTTCCTCGTTACGATCGGGCTGCTCGTCTATGCACTGAGCGGTGTCGATTTGGGCACGCTGCGCAGCACACTGCTCGAAGGCGAGCTCTGGGTCATCCCGCCGTTCCTGATCCTGCTGGCGTTCTTTTTCTTCAACAATGCGCTGCGTTGGACACTGATCCTCAGGCCCTTCGGTCGCTTCTCGGTGCGGCAGGTTGCCCCCTCGATGATGATCGGATTCGCCGGCAACAATGTGCTGCCGCTGCGCATCGGCGAGCTGATCCGCACCGTCATCTTCGCGAAAGAGTCGGGCTGCTCGCGCAGCGGGGTCCTGATGACGCTGGTGGTCGAGCGGGCGCTCGATCTGGTGGGCATCCTGCTCGTCTTCATCTCAGGCGCCATCTTGGTCGGCGAGCTGCCGCCCGGCTGGAGCTATGGTCTCAGCATCGCGCTCGCCGGGATCCTGACCCTGATAACGGTACTGGTGCTGCTGGGACGCTTCCCGAAGGTTTCGCTGGGTCTTTGGAGACGTGTGAGTCCGTCCCTTCCCGCCCTCCTCGCCGAGCGTGGGCAGACCTACCTCGCCGAGCTGACGCGCGGATTGGCTGCGCTCGCCACGCCGTCGGCAGCCGCGGCGCTGCTGGCACAGTCGCTGCTGCGCTGGTTTATCGCGGCGGCCCTGGTCTGGCTGAGTCTGGCGGGCTACGGTGCCCCCGTCTCGCCCGGCGTGGCGATGTTGGTGGTCGGTGTCACCGCGGCGGCCGTATCGCTGCCGAGCGTTCCCGGATTCGTGGGTCCGGTGCAGGCCGCCTTCGTCTTCGCCTTAACACCGTTCGGCATCGGCCAAGAGGTCGCACTCGCCGCCAGCATCCTCTTCCTCGTGGGCCACTGGGTACCCGTGACCTTGACCGGCGCCATCTACTTCGTCTTGCGGCATTATTCGTATCGTCAGATACGGCGGGAAGCGGCCTCGCTGAGCGAGGGAGCGGAAACGGCGTAGACCGATGACCGGGAACAAAGATCCACACTTCGCATGGCTACGGGGTGGAGGGGTGGAGGGGTGTAGGCTGTAGGGGCGACTTCAGTCGTCCCCCAGGTCTTAAGGACATGTAGGGGCGACTGAAGTCGCCCCTACATGTCGCCCCTACATGTCGCTCCTACGCGCTTGAAAATGGTTCCCGAAAATCCCCTATCGGCGAATCGGGCAGCGTGACCCGAGCGGCTGGTCCGCCGATGTCGCACCGGGTTCGGACTCGTCGTCAGCAAGTTCCGGTGGAAGACGGATCAACTCCACGGATGTCACTCCGAGCGCCGCCTTCAATGCCTCGAGTTGCGACTCGAGCCTGGTGTCCGGGCCCTCGGGCAAAGTCCAACGTCGGCGGTCTCGGATGAGAATGCGGTCGGATCCGCAATCGTCCTTCATCGTGAAGACGTCCCAATCCCGCGGATGGATCAAGCCGTTGAACCAACCCGTTTCGTACGGAACCTCGACGAGCACGCCGTCTTGCTCGCTCAGGGTCGTGCGGAACGCGATCCCCTTGGGATAGGCGGCGGCATAGAGTGGATAGAACACCTGCCCCTCGATGTAGAGCGCCTGCTCGGCCGCATCGCATGCGAATGCAGCCGCGATCTCCGGACGCATGCCGTCGGTGTGGGCCTCGCCGACGGGGTCGGTCGCGTGGGCACGGAAGAGCCCGAACAAGGCAAAGCCGACCACCGCAAGACTGAACACCTGCTGCACGCGTCGGGAATGCAGACGCGACCAGACGAGATCAATCGCCAAGACGATGATCACGAGATACAGCGGCAACAGCATCGCTTGATGCCGCATCAGTCCGCCGAACGGGTAGGCGCCGGCGACCCCGGCCGCAAAAACCAGCGCGGTGGCAATCACCGCCGCCAGAACCATCAGCACCCGCGCGCTTTGCCGCCGCCACAATCCGACCACCAACACGAGGACGGCAGCCGTCCAGAAGAGCGCCACGGCGAGTATTTGCCCCGGATCCGTCGCCGAGAACTGCGGGGTCAGCCAGCCGGCGTTGCCGACCAGACCGCACCAGGCGAAATGGAGGATCGAATCGCCTTCGTACAGCGTTAAGGACTCCAGATGCATGGGGACGACTGCCCCGCGACCGCGCCCATACCCAAGTGCAAACCACAAGAGTACCGAGAGGACGCCGATCACGAGGACAACAAAGGCGGTCCAATCCAACAATCGCCAAGTCCGCACCCACGTGAACGGCCGCACAAAGCGGCGTCCGGCCCGAACCGCCCACACCAACGCCAAGGCCAGGATCAAGCCGACGATGACGAAGAGTGCCGAGTAGATGAAGGCGAAGGCGATGGTGAGCCCAAGCGCGGCCATCAGTGGCTGCGGTTTGGGCGCAGTCCCGAGACCGGTAGCGCCCGAGACGGTCCGCGGAGCGAGCGTCGTCGCCGCGAGCAGTCCGATGACCAAGAACAGCACTCCTAAGCTATAGGAGCGCACCGAGACCGCAAGCTCCAGGAAAGCGAAGCTTGTGACCAGCAGCACAACCCCGAGCAAGGCCATCTCCGGGACGACACGCAGACGCCTCAGTAGTAGATACCAGAGCGGAACGGTTGCGGCGGCGGCCAATACCGACGGCAGCCGGAACCAGAAGGAATCCGGGCCGAACCGGGCCATCGGCATGAGCAGGAGATGATGCAGCGGCGGATGGGCGTCGACCAGGCCCTCTTCCAGTGCCTTAGTCCAGGGCGAGACCGTGCTCACGTAGAGATGCCAAGCCTCGTCGTAGCCCCAGCGCGGATCGAGCGCGAAGAGCAGCCCGATCCCGAGCGCCGCGAGGGTCAGCAGGACAAGTGTCAGGATGGACTCGCGCCCCGACATCGCATCGCGAGGTCCTGTCTCATGCGGAAGGTTGGAGGTAGCCATTGATCTCTCGTTCTCGCAGGAATCAACCACTCCTGCGTCGACACCGTCTCGTCATCATTGAAGATTCCGCTGCCTGAACCCTTTCGGCGCCGACGTGCGTTGTCCGCGCGGGTACAACACGGGCACCCTGCGGGCAACGCGGATCGCCGAGAACCTGGTTCAACCGAGCGAGCGATAATAATCCATCAGGATCTGCGCGACCTCGGGTCGGGAGAACTCGGGCGGCGGGGCGATCCCGTTGCCGAGCATCTCTCGGACCTTGGTCCCGGAGAGCAGAACGAAGTCTTCCTTACTGTGATCCGGTGCCTCGCTCATCATCACAACTCGGTTGAGCTTTTTCGAGTAAGCGGTATGGTCTGCCTTGAAGATTTCGATCTGCAGGGCATCTGCAGGAACCTCTTCATCGAAGATCGTCTGGGCATCGAAGGCGCCGTAATAATCGCCGACACCGGCATGATCGCGGCCGATGATGAAGTGGGTCGCACCCATGTTCTGCCTGAAGTAGGCATGCAGCACCGCCTCGCGCGGGCCGGCATAGAGCATGTCGAAGCCGTAGCCGGTCACCATCGCGCTGTTTGGCGCGAAATAGAGCTCGACCATCTTGCGGATCGCCGCATCCCGCACCGGGGCCGGGATATCGCCGGGCTTGAGCTTGCCGAGCAGCATGTGAATCACCAGGCCGTCGCAGTCGAGCCGCTTCATGGCCATGTGACACAGCTCCTCGTGGGCGAGGTGCATGGGATTGCGGGTCTGGAAGGCGACGACGCGCTTCCAACCGCGCTCGGCGATCTCGTTGCGGATCTCCACCGCGGTGCGGAAGGTGTCCGGGAAATCGTCCTGGAAGTAGGAGAAATGCAGGACCTGGATGGGGCCCGAGACCGCGAACCGACCCTGGCTGTTGAAGGTCTGGACGCCCGGGTGCTCCGGATCCGAGGTGCGGTAGACCTTATCCGTCATGAGCGCCATCTGCGCATCGCTCACCTGCTCGATCGCCTCGACATCCATGACGGCGAGTACCGGATTGCCTTCGACATTGGGGTCGCGCAAGGCAATCCGCTCGGCCCCGGCGATCCCGTTGGCACTCTCGAGCAGGCAGAGGACCGGTACCGGGAAAAAGAGCCCGTCGGTAGTCCGCATTCCCTCCGCCACGCCCACGGCGTCGGCAATGTTCATAAAGCCCGGCAGCGGCGTGAAGTACCCGCCACCCATCATCACGGCATTGGCTGCCGCCTGCGAGCTGATGATGACCGACGGCAGGGTCTCGGCCTCGCGCATCAAGGCATGGTGGGAATCCGGGTCGTAGACGAACAAGGGCTGCAAAGCTTCGGAACCGACGGGTTTGATCATCTTCTGCCTCTCGTGGTGGGGTACGTCGCGCGCCTGTTCGATATTCGATCCAGGAGGACGACGAAACGACTGAGGGAACCGCATTCTTGTCGGGCATTGTCATCGGGATTCGTGCGCGGGCGGCATGCACCGCAGCGGACATGACCGAGATTCGGCGGGCCGTCGAAGCGCGGCAACCCCGACCCGCTCGCGGCGCACTTGCCGGAACCAACGGAACCGCTCGGCCCACCCTTTAAAACCATACCACGGACCATGAAAGCTTTTGCCCAGAGGCTCTTTATGCAACGAACAAATTCATTTGGCATGAGCTCGGTTGACATGGGATCGCTCGCGTATCGGCGCTGTCGGGCGACGAGTGCGCTAGACTTGCGCACCGCAAGGGCGGGCCCATCTTCCGCCACGAGCAACCGATCGGAACCCGGAAAACAGACACCGCAAAGGACACACCGACCATGCCCTACTTCGTCTACAAGATCTCACCGCCACTGCAACTGGAATACGTGGACACCATCGAACGCTATCAGGACGCCCGCGCACTCGTGCGACGCCGCCGCGAGGAGGAAGCCACGGGGAGCGACATCCAGTACCGTCTCGTCTTCGCACGTCAACAAGGCGAGGCGGAGAAGCTGCTCTCGACACCGCGCGATGATCGCGTCATCGGAGAGGACTAGTACAGCACGGCAAGTGTGTCGAGACCGTCCGTTGTCGTTGTCGATGGGTCGATTACGACAACGACAACGAAAATGCTCCTTCGGACAATCTCGGAATCGCTGCACCGCTCCAATAGCCCGCAGGCCCGGTGGATCTCGAGCGGCCCGACGATGAATCCCGCCCGCACGTCAGCGCACCGACATCACCACGCCACTGCCGGCGTCCTTCTCGGCCCAGAGAAACTGGCGGACCTTGCGCACGTAAGCCTGAGTCTCCGCATAGGGCGGAATCTTACGCCCGTGCTTGATCACGGCCCCCTCGCCGGCGTTGTAGCCGGCAAGAGCAAGCTCGAGGTCCCAATCGAACATGTCCATCAGATCCCGCAGATAGGCCGTTCCGCCGCGGATATTCTCGACCGGATTGAAGCTGTCCGTCACCCCGTAGCGGGCCGCCGTTCCGGGCATCAACTGCATCAGCCCCTCGGCCCCGGCACGCGACACGGCCTTCGGGTTGTAAGCAGACTCGGCGCGCACGACGGCATGGATCAGCGCGGGCGACAGCCCGTAGCGGCGGGCATTGGCGGCAATCAGCGTCTCATAGGCGGCACGGCGCGTCGCCAATGACCCCGTGATCGGCGCAGCCGCCTTGGCCCGCTTCCCGGTGAGTAGCTTGGGCTGTTTGAGTCCGGCAGAGCGCGTTTCGCTCTCCCGGACCAGCTTCTTCGTCTCGCGCTTCCACTCGAGCCGATATTTGCTGCCTTTCAGCGGCGCGTCCGTAAAATAGACCTTGCCCGCGGCATCGACGTACTTGTAGATGTCCGCCTGAGCCGCGCCCACGACGCCGCACGCCGCCAAGACCACGAAGGTCGCCAGGAGTCCTCGCATCTCATCCCCCCTCGAACGGTGCCGAACCCGGTGCATTCCCGCAGTGCATGCTAAAGCAAGACGGCCGGCGGCGTCAGCCCCTTCGCGTCGGCGGCAAGCGCGTCGCCTGCCGATTCGCAATACATCCGCCCACCGAATGGCTCCACAGCACCAGCATAGACGAATTATCGCCGGGCGCGCGCGACTGTTCTACGCACATACAAATCTTCGAATCGGTGCTCTGAAGGTGGTCGAAATAGCGTCCAAGTCAGGCCGGATCCGTTTGAAAAACGCCCATCATGAGCCATCACGTCATCTCCTAGATCATCAAAAAATTAATCTTTTCAGCAGTGTCTTACCATTGTTCTCTTGTGTAGCATTTTAAGTTCGACACCGCATCGACAACATGAGTAATTTTCGATTGCTTTTCGGCAATCACTTCTTATATCCTCCGCCTGCCTACAGGCTAAAACGTCCCAATGTACCGGGGGGAACATGAATCGACGTTACTTTTTAGGCGCGGCCTTGTCGGCTGTCGCCGCACCTGCATTAGCGAAGAAAACAGTTGATCGTCCGCGTATCCTAGCCTTCAATCATCTCCACACCGACGAACGCCTTGCGGTGACCTATCGGGTCGGCGACCGCTACCAACGTACTGCCCTACAGGAAATCAATCACTTCTTCCGAGACTTCCGGACCGGTGACCAAGTCTCGATGGACCCGCAGCTGCTCGACATCTTGTACGACGTCAAGATCCACCTCGGCGACCCCGACGCCCGCTTCGACGTGCTGAGCGGATACCGGTCGCCGCGCACCAATCAGATGCTCCGGGAAACCTCCGGCGGCGTCGCCAAAAATAGCCTGCACCTCACCGGACAGGCAATCGATGTACGCTTCCCCGACCTTCCGACACGGCAGATCCGAGACGCGGCGATCGCCCTTGGGCGCGGCGGTGTCGGCTACTATCGTCGTTCCGACTTCGTCCACCTCGACACCGGTGCTGTCCGGCGCTGGGGCGCCTGAACGGGGCCGATCCGCGTCGATTCCGCGAGCGGCCGGTCGTCGCTCGCGGAATCGGCGTCTTCGACGATACCGAGCCACGTCGGCTAGGCTCGGTCAACCGAGAATCCGAAAGCCGGATGTGAGCGTCGGCACGTCGACCTCGGTCACCGTCAGTCGCAGTCGTTCGTTCAGCCCGGCCGCATCGCGCGAGCGGACCCGCGCCTCAAGCGCCAAATCCGGAATCACAACAGTTACCTTTCGCTCGTCGCAATCCACGACGACGCCGTCGCCCCGCCACTCCTGATTCTCGCGCAGAAAGACGTGTTTCCAGTGCTGGTTGGAAAGCCGCTCACCGCGTCGAACCGACGCCGCCGCAAGCTCCGCCTGCGCCACGCGCGCCGTCACCTCCTCTTCGGAGAGGCCGGGTCGGCCGGTCAACTCGGCCCTGATTTGCTGATGCACCAAAAGATCGGAGTAACGGCGAAGCGGGCTCGTCGCCCGGGTATAGATCGGGAGTCCGAGCCCGGCGTGCAGCTCCGGCGTACCCGTCAGGCGGGTCGGCTTGAAGCGGCGGCGCCGCGCATACATGGCGGCGAGATCGGTGGCGGTATCCAGTCCATCGGGTAGCGCCTGAGTCGCGTAAGGGATCGGAACCCCGCGTCCCAGACAAAACCGTCCCGCGGCCACCCCGGCCATCAGCATGGCATCCGTCACCATGGCGCGGCTGCCGAGCCGCAGGAGCGGACGGATCCGCACCTTCCCGTCCTCGACCCTGATACTCACCTCGGGCAGATCCAAGCCGGTCGCACCGTCGGCATGACGGCGGATGCGAAAGGGCTCGACCAAGGACCGCATCGCCGCGAAGGGACCTTCGTCGAGGCGCTCCTCGACCCTGTCGTAGCTCAGGCGCTCGACTCGCACCCAGGTGCGGTGGACCTGAATGTCCTCGATCTCGCCCGCAGCGTTGCAGAGCATGCCGAAAGAGAGTGCCGGGGAGATCGACTGCAGCCCGAGCCCGAGCGCATCCGTCACCGTCGCCGGCAGCATGTTGACCACTCCCTCGGGAAGATAGAGGTTCGCCCCGCGCGCCCTCGCCTCGCGCTCGATCTCGGACTCGGCATCAATCAGCGCGGCGACGTCCGCCACGTGGACCCAAAGTCGATCGCCGTCCACACTGATGGCGTCGTCCGGATCCTGATTGCCTTCATCGTCGATGGCGTAGGCGGCAAGGTGCGTCAGATCGAGCCGATCCTCCTCGACCAGTGCAGGGACCGGCAGGTCGGGATCCCGGGTCGGCACCCCGCAACGCGCGGGATAGGGGTTGTGGCTGGCGTGCCAGTGCCCGACCTGCACCAGCGCGCGGTGGGCGTTCTCGGGGGTCTGCTGATGGCCGAGCGCGGCAAGGATCCGGCTGTGCTCGGACTGCCCATGGGCCAGGCGCTCGATCTCGCCGAGTCGATCCCGATCCTCGGGGGCCGGCGCCGCCGCGGCCATGCGTTCGAGGAACGCGTGCCAATCGCGCTCCTCCGCCGCCTTCGCCTCGCGCTCCGCACGATCCCGCTCGACGGCCTCGCGGGGCCGCGCCTGGATCTGCTCGGGGGTCCCGCTGAAGGTCAGCCCCTCGGAAACCAACTGCCAGGCCGCCCAGGCCGTCGCCGGCGTGAAGGCATCGAACGCCAGCTCGGCGAGATCCTTGAGGTTGGTCTCCGATCCCTCCAGCAACTCCCAAGCCGCGAGCAGCTCGCCCTCTTGCGGCGCGAGATCGGCAAGACGATGCAGTGGACCTGGATGAAGAAGCGCGACATCCTTCGCTCGAACGCGTTTGTGTCCGCCGTCGAGCTCGATCTCGATCTTCTCCCCCACGCTGACCACGCGCGCGGGGCGAACCTTGTAAAGCACCAGGCTATTGACCGGCGGACTGCATTGATATGTCGACAAGCTGCTGTGATCTCCCCTGCACCATTGCGCGATCGATCCCTCTCGAGCGCGGTTTTCCCGGCACCTGTTGGTTATGATACCGGAACCGGCCGCCTCTCGACGCAGCATCGTGCGGCCTCCCGGATTCCAGCCCGAGGTAAACAGCATGCATCCAGTTTGGCGAGACCACCTCACCGCGACCTCCACTCGGATCGACGCGAACGGGATCCCCCGCTTCCCCGAGCCCGCCCCCGGCGCGAGCCTCGACTGTCGCCTCTTCGATCTCTCCCAATTCGGACTTCTCGCGGTGCGCGGCGAGGACGCCGTCGGCTTCCTCCAAGGCCAGCTCAGCAACGACGTCCGCGAGCTCTCGGAGAGCCATGTGCAGTGGAGCAGTCATTGCAGCCAGAAGGGGCGCATGCTGGCCACCTTCCTGGTGATGCGGGTCGACGACACCTTTTATCTCCAACTGCCGGCGGAACGCATCCCGGATCTCCTAAAGCGGCTGCGGATGTTCGTGCTGCGCAGTCGCGTAAGCGTCGAGGATGCAAGCGACGACCTAGTCCGCATCGCGATTGCCGGTGATTGTGCCGTGGCCGCAGTAGGCGCCTGCGGCCTCCCGGCGCCCGACTCAGAGAACGGCCTCGCCGTCGCCGCCGGAATCGCTGTCGTTCGCCTGCCGGGTCCCACGCCGCGAATCGAGATCATCGGCCCGCCCGAGCCGCTTCTCGCGCACTGGGGTACTCTGCGAGCGCACGCCGCACCGGCCAACACCGACGCATGGACACTGCTCGACATCCGCGCCGGCATCCCGAGCGTCTACAACGCGACGGCGGACACCTTCGTCCCCCAGATGGTCAATATGCAGCTCATCGACGGCGTCAGCTTCCACAAGGGGTGTTACACCGGCCAAGAGATCGTGGCCCGGATGCAGTATCTCGGCAAGCTCAAACGCCGCATGTACATCGGCGAGGTCGAGAGCGAGACGCCGCCGCAACCCGGCGATGCGCTCTTCTCGCCCGACAGCACCTCGCAGCAAGGCAGCGGGACAGTGGTCGCGGCCAGCCCGATCGACACCGGGCGCTACGCGCTGCTGGCGGTCGCGGAGATCCAGGCGGCCGAATCCGGCGAGGTCAGACTGAGCGAAGGCGGGCCGCTGTTGCGGCTCAAGGCGCCGCCCTACGGGTTCCCGGTCGAGGAATGAGCGACGAGTTAGGGTGATCTCCTGGACTCGGCATCCCCAATGCCCATGTCCACATGCTGTGGATGCGACTGTAGGGGCGACTGTAGGGGCGACTTCAGTCGCCCATACGACCTAGTGGCGGTGCGGGCGACTGAAGTCGCCCCTACCTCGAACCGACCTCGTAATGAGGAGTAAGTCGAGCTATGAGCGATGGCGTCAACAGACTCTCGGAGGCGGTCGCCCCAGGCATCCGGCTTCCCGATCCGGGTGCGCTCGGCGTCGAGGAGTGGGTGCTGACGGCGGTCTTGTGGCTCAAGCTGGGTGTGGAGGCCATGGGGGCGCTGATCATCGGCATCGGGGTGCTCGTGGCGAGCTACCAATTTATCCGCGCCTTGTTCTCATCCGGCATCAGGGACTACAACCCGATCCGGCTCACGCTGGCGCGCTACCTGGCATTGGCGCTCGAGTTCCAGGTCGGTGCCGACATCCTGTCCACCGCAGTCGCCCCGAGTTGGGATCAGATCGGCAAGCTCGGCGCTATCGTGGTCATCCGCACGGCGCTGAACTATTTCCTGATGCGCGAGATGCAGGAAGAGCATCGGGGTCGTTAGTGAACGAACCTCGTAGGTTGTGCTGACGACAGGAAGCACAACACTCACCGCCGGTTGGTTGTGCCTCGCACGGCTCGGCACAACCGACCGCCCGCTTGGCGTGGAGCGCTCCGGTGCGCAGCTTGGCATTACGGTTTCTGGAAATCGTCTAAGGTTATTCGTAAACCCCCGCGGCCAACTCCTTCTCAAGCATGGAAACCTTGAGCTTGAGGTCATCGCGGGCTGCCTGTTTGGCGGCAACGTCGGTGCCGGCGTCGGCTGCCTTGCGGGACTGAACGCTGCTGTCGATCGCGGACACCCGCGCGGCGAGCTCGCGATTGGCCTTGGTCTCGGCGGCGAGACTCCGCTTCAGATCGCCCCACGCGGCGTCGAGCCGGGCATAGTCGGCTTGCCGGCTGCTCAGATCGCCCTTCAGCTTGGACTGCTCGGCCTGAAGCTCGGAGAGCACCGAGCGGAACGAGGCGTTCAGTCGCTGCTCTTGGTCCAACGTCGCCTGCATCTCGCGCTGACGTTCGCCATAGGCGCCGGACGCCAGACATCCGGTGTTCTTGAAGAAATCACGCGCGGTCGGGTCGCACTCGCCCGGCGTCGTGGCACAGCCGGCGATGCCCGCGGCCAGGGCGAGCGCACAGGTGATGAGGGCGGGACGCGCAAACGACACGCCGTTGATTCGAATCGTCTCGATATCCATCATCGCTTACCCGGCTACAGGGGATGCATTGATCTGTTGGTCCATGAGCGCGACCTCCTGCTCCAGACCCGAAATGCGCTTCTTCAGTGAGCCGATCTCCTGGTCCAACTGCGCGGTATTGGTCCCCGACTGTCGCTCGAGATTGGAGATATCCACCCAGTCCTGTTGCTTGGTCTTGAGCGAATTGACCGTGCTCTGCATCTGATCGCGATTGGCCTTCACACCGGCCAGGTCGCGCCTTGCCTGCTCGCTTGAGATGGCCTTGCTGCGATAGGCCGCGTTGACCTGCGCAAGACGTTTGCGGTCGGCGGCGATCACCTCCTCGCTGGTCGCGATCAGACTCGAGATACGCGCATTCTCCGCCCGCACGTCTGCAGTCATGGCCGCGATACGCTGCTCATCGTTCTGATATTGCTGACGCTTGGATTGCACATAGGCGTTGGCGGCCAGCCCGACCGCACAGCCCGCGGCCGCGCCGATCATCATGTTGTCACTGCGTTTGCCGTCGGACAACATCCCGAGCAAGGCCCCCGCGACGGCGCCGGCGGCGCAGCCTTGGAGCGAGGTCTTGGCGTCGAGCTGGGAGGATTGCTGGCGCATGCGCTGCTCGGCAGGCGTCAAGGGTGCGCTCCCACCGTAACCGCCGCTGCTTGTCGAGGTGGTGGCGCAGCCGACCTGAAGGAGGGCCAAGGACAGACCGAAAATGATGATGCTCTTGCCCGTTCGACGCGCGATCGACATCTGTATGCTCCTTGTGAATGGTTCCGCTCGGATGGTTCCGCGGGTGTGCAACCCTGCACGTCCGTTGTCTGAGTTTAGCCGATCGCGCTGCGGTCGAGCGCCGAAAAATGTCGGCTCAACGCAGCTCGCGACACCCTTTGAACCAATTGTCGCGTGCGACAGCGCCCGTTCGCGCATAGTCCAAGACCTGCCGATGGAAGCGCTCCGGATAGATCCCCAGATCCCCGTAGCCACGCGCGGTCAGCTCGGAGCGCAGTCCGTCCAGCTCCGTGTCCAGAACGGCCAGGTCGTCCGGATAGGTCTGCGCCGTGCGGACGATCGAGTCGGCATAGACGCCGATGTTCGCATCCAGCACCGCATCGTCGCGCGCCAGATCGTCGGCCAGCCGGCGGCAGCGCGGATGCACGGCGGCCTCGTTCTCTTTGCAGAGGTCGTAGCGCTGGCGGAGCAGGTCGATGTTGTAGCCTTCGACCGAGAGCTTCTCGCACAGCAGTCCACCGAAGCGCAGGGCCTCGCGGGCACTGCGCGCGCGCTGCTCGTAAAGCCGCTGGTTGGTCCCGGCGACGACGCTGCGCAACCGCTCCAGGCGCTGCTTCATCTCCGGCTCGCCGCTCGCCCGGGCGAGTGCGGTCAGCTCGAGCACCGGATCCTCGAAGGGACGATCGGACAGGACCGGACGCGGCGGCGGCGTCTCTTGCGGCCGGGCGACATCGCTGCCGAGCCGCTCCCAGGCGTCGCGCACGGCGTCGATGCGCTGATTGGACGTCAAGACGGGTGCTGCGAGGAGGACGCGAAAACCCGTGTCGGCCGTCCCGACCGCGCCGCGATCGTCGTAGAAGGGGACCTCGCGCCGCAGCGAGCTGCGCAGGTCCTCGGCACTGGAATGGAGACTGCCGCCGCGCACCACCGCCGCGCCGGGCTGGCCGTGGCGACGCTCCACACGGTGCAGCCGAAAGGGGTCGAGGACATACTCCTCGAGATTGCCCATCACATCGTGAAGGCCGAGCGGGTTCGGCTCGAGCACGCCGATGGGGCGCACCTGACCCTGCGCGTTCTGGTTGAACCAGGCATGGCGTTCGGGTCCGTCCGGCATCGGGTAGAGCATCTCGCGGAACACTGCCGGGCTGACCCGATCGCCCCCGCGCGCCGCATATTCCCACTCCGCCTCGGTCGGCAGACGCACGAAGGCCGGCACACCGTCGGCGCGCGGCAGACAGGGCGTCGCGGTCGCGTCGCAGTCCACGATCGCCTCGGCCCGGGCGCGCAGCCAAAGCGAGTAGCGGTGTGCAAAGTCGAGCGCATCGTGCCAGCCGACACCGCCCTTGGGCAGTCGCGCCGTCGCGCCCTTGCCCGGCTCCGGACAGGCCGCGCCTGAAGCAGCGGCGAGGACCGCGTCGTACTGCAGCGCGGTCACCTCGTACTTGCCGATCAGGAGGCGGCGCCGCTCGCCCTCGGGCGCCTCGAAGCTGCCGGCGAGATGGTCGAGATAGCGATGCTCGGCATAGCCCCGGGTCTCGGTCTCGCTGCCGAGCTCGACCTCGGTATCGGCGAGCGGATCGGTGCCCGCCGTGCCGACCGGGCGGAAGGCCATGGCGCCGCCGCACGGCAGCGGCACGATGACGTCCTCCGGGGCAGGCTTGGGGTTGTAGAGTGCCTCGGGCCAGGTCACCGCGACCTCGGCGACGCCGTGAGCGGCGAAGGTGCACAGCATAACCGCGACCGGTAGGACCATGCCGGACGTGCGGCCTCGACGTCGACCGGAGCTTTGTTGCCCCCGGCAAAGAAGGGCTCTCACGGAGACACGGAGATCACGGAGGAGCAGCAAGAGCAGGACCACAAGGCGGTCGCGTATCGAATCTCCGTGATCTCCGTGTCTCCGTGAGAGATCCGAAAGCTCCGATCGACCCTGCCCCGTCTGTCCAACGCGTCCGACCCGACCCATTCGCCCCGCCTCATCGTATAGATTCACGCAAACCCTCCGCCGGACTCACCCGCCCGGCCCGTATCGCCCCGGCCGTCGACGCGACCAAGGCCACCAGCATGACCAACCCGGCAGCCACACCCAGATCCGCGATGCCGAGTCGGGTCAAATAACCCCCGCCGGCCAGATTCTCGCCCATGACAGCGTCGAACGCATGTGCGCCGATCAGATAGCCGGCACCGGCGAAGAGCAGCCCGAGCCCGGCGATGAGCGACCCTTGGATCACCGGCAGCGCCGCGACCGCGCCGGGTTCGAATCCGAACAGCCGCAGCAGCGCCAACTGACGGCGCTTGCGCTCCACACCCACCCAGAGCGCACCGCCCAAGGCCAGCGCGCAGCCCGCCCCGCCGATCAGCGCGATGACCCGAAACAGGAACGACAGGGTCCGATCCACCGCCTGCACCGAGGCGATCCGCTCGGCCTGGGTGCGAACCTCGATCCCCTCGGCGCTGACCGCGGCGGCCAACGGGCCGACTTGATCCAGTCCGGTCGCGTAGAGCCGGGCGTTGGCGAAGCGCGTCTGACGCTCCGCATAACCGATCGGAACGACGCCGTCGGGCAGCAGATCCAGTGTGCCGTCGCGGTAGTCCTCGGCGGCAACCAAGAGGTCCAGGCTGGTGAAGAGCGCATCGCGCGCGAACCGCGCCTCGGGCACGATGCCGATCACCGAGAGCGGCAACCGCAGGTGCTCGGAGACGCCGTCGCGGGTACGCTTCACGACGGCGACCAGGGCCGCCGGGGCGGCCTGCATCGGCTCGCCCTCCCCCGCCCCGGAAACAGGCTCCCCAGAGACCGGCTCGGCGGACATCAGGCCCAGCCGACGCGCCAAGGTCGCGGTCACCAGGACCTCGCCGGGATGGCTCGGCAGCGCGGTGCCCGGCGGCAGGAGCGGATCGCCGAGCGCGGTCGGGATCACCTCGACCGCCGGCAGCAGGCGCCGCGCCGGGTCCAGCAGATCGACACTGGCATTGATGGTCCGGGTCTTGGGGATCAGGAAGGCGACGTCCGGCCGAGCCGCGATCTCGGCGAGCCAGTCGCGATCCAGCCGGGCGCTGCCGTAGATGACCACCTCCAGGTTGCGCGGGTCGCGGAGCAGGGTCTCGCGCAGGGTCTCGACGACACCATTCTTGAGTCCGAGCAGCAGGAGCAAGGGTGCCAGGATCGCCGCGACGGTCAGCACGAACACCAGTGTGGTGTGCCGATCGTGGCGCAGATCCTTCCAGGCCAAGGCCCAGACCTCGGCGGCGACGGGGCCGGAGGACGACCGTGGGACAGATCGACTGAGTATGCAACCGTTCAATAACAAGTGGTCCATCTTAGCCCCTCTCCCCTCGCGGGAGAGGGGTTGGGGAGAGGGGGGGGATTGAACCGGAATGGCTAA